>NZ_NHZE01000191.1:0-253 GCF_002207995.1 Pantoea sp. VS1 | reverse complement strand
CGCGGCGTCCGCGGCTGCACCATTCCCGCCGCCAGCACCATCGGCGACCTGCTGAAGGCGGCGGGCACGATGAAGTCAGCGCCGTTGCTGAGGAACCAGTGGCGGATTTTTTTTGGCCCCCAGTCGGGGTGCTGCTGGCGGAACTGAACGAGGCGCGCGGCGATGTCGGGGGGGATTTTATCGGGCTGGAGATGGCGGGCGCGGGAGAGATTTTCAAGCGAGGAGAGCTCGCCGGGGTTAAAGCGGCTGAGCC
>NZ_NHZE01000190.1:0-1262 GCF_002207995.1 Pantoea sp. VS1 | reverse complement strand
TCGGACGTGAACTCCATGAACATGAGCTCCTGTCAGGCCGCGCAGGGCATCATCGGCGGCCTCTGGCCGGTGTCGCAGGTGTCCAATCAGAAAATCTGCCAGGACATTGCCGGCGAGAGCAACATTTTCTCTGACTGGGCGGCGTCCCGTCAGGGCTGCACGGTGGGCGGGCAGGGTGACAGCGTCACCAGTCGCGCCCCGGATAAAGATAAAGACCAGGTGCTGAAAAACAAAAACCTCATCTGGGACGCGCTGGGCCGCAATCATCTGTTCGACGGCAACCGTCAGCTGAAGGAGCTGGTGATGAGCGTGGTGGGCTCCATCATTTTCAACAAGGACGGGCAGGTTACCATCCTGACCCCGCTGGTTGATAACCGCGACATCATCACCGTGCTGATGCGCGGCGGTACCGCGAAGATTTACGGCTGCGACGAGCAGGATCTCTGCCTCGGTCCGACCGTTACCAGCGTGACGGTCAGCAGCGACGTGGCGCTGGTCACCCAGGTGCGCAACCTGATGATTTCCATCGACAGCAAGCTCAGTGCTGATACCGGCCTGTCGGACAGGGAAAAGGGCTTCATTAACACCACCTCGGTGCCGGTGCTCAAGTATCTGACCAACTCCCGCAGCATGGGCATGAGCCCGACCTACCTGATTCAGGTCGCAGACTTCATCGCGCAGGACATGATGATCCAGTATCTGCAGGAGCTGGTGAAGCAGGCGAGCCAGTCGCTGGCGGGTAAAAACTTCCCGGAGCAGGCCGCCGGCGAGCTGCGTAACAACGTGATGACCGCAACCTCACTGCTGGCGCAGATGAAGCTGCAGTCAACCGCCGACCAGAATGCGCTGGATGGCATCGATCGCAACATGCAGTACCTGCAGCAGCAGGTATCGACCATTATCTCAACGTCCTATCAGGGCAACTATCAGTGGGGGACCGGCAATGACTGATTTAACGGTGCCGGACAAGATCGCAGCGTTCTGGCAGGGCAATTCTCAGCGGGGTATCCGTCATGACTGAAGTCTGGACCATTTACGGCGGTGACATGTGGCGGCAGGTGTTCAACGGTGTCGTCACCGTCATCGGCGCCGGCACCTTTACCACCCTGCTGCGCATCGTCGGCCTTTTTGGCGTGTTGGGCGTGGTGGTGTCGTTTGTGAAAACCCGCAACCCGATGGTGTTTCTGTACTGGCTGGCGGTATTCATGTTCATCACCTCCGCGCTGCTGGTACCGAAGCGCAGCGTGCAGATCCACGACATC
>NZ_NHZE01000189.1:0-286 GCF_002207995.1 Pantoea sp. VS1 | reverse complement strand
GATTTTATCGGGCTGGAGATGGCGGGCGCGGGAGAGATTTTCAAGCGAGGAGGGCTCGCCGGGGTTAAAGCGGCTGAGCCACTTGTAGCCGGTTTTGCGGCTGATGCCGTGGCGGTGACACAGCTGCGTCATGGATTCCCCGCCTGCCTGGCAGGCGAGGATGAATTCAAGGCGTTGCATGGTAACAGTCTCAGTCCAGGGCATAGTGAGTCTCCTCTGCTATGCCGTTTATAACTGTTACCCATGTGCCCGGTCTAAAGTGTTACCCATGTGCTCGGTTTGTACC
>NZ_NHZE01000019.1:0-137594 GCF_002207995.1 Pantoea sp. VS1 | reverse complement strand
CAGGCTCATCCTTGCGTATTATGACCGGGCAGAAAAGCGTATTATCCGGATCGACTGACCACAAAAAGTGTTACCTGTGTGCCCGGTCTGATCTGTTACCCATGTGCCCGGTCGTACCTTGCTGCGCACCGGGTAAACCTTAACGCAGAAACGCTGGCTGGCTGGATTCGTAACTGGCGATGGACGCTTCATGCTGCAGCGTCAGGCCAATGCTGTCGAGGCCGTTGATCATGCAGTGCCGACGGAAGCTGTCGATTTCAAAGTGGTAAACCTTGTCGCCGGCGGTGACGGTCTGCGCTTCGAGATCCACGGTGAAGCGGATACCCGGCTGCGCGGCCACCAGTTTGAACATTTCATCGACCTGCTCTTCGCTCAGCTTTACCGGCAGCAGCTGGTTGTTAAAGCTGTTACCGTAGAAGATGTCAGCGAAACTCGGCGCAATCACCACGTGAAAACCGAAGTCGGTCAGCGCCCACGGCGCGTGTTCACGCGAGGAGCCGCAGCCAAAGTTCTCACGCGCCAGCAGGATGCTGGTGCCTTTGAACTCCGGCTTATTCAGCACGAAGCTGGCGGTCGGCTGGGTGCCGGCGTCATCATCAAAACGCCAGTCGTGGAACAGGTGTGCGCCAAAGCCGGTGCGCGTCACTTTCTGTAAAAACTGCTTCGGGATGATGGCATCGGTGTCGACGTTTGCGGCATCCAGCGGGGCCACAATCCCGGTGTGTTGGGTAAATTTGTTCGCCATGGCTTAAGCTCCCTGAGTCAATTCACGAATGTCGGCAAAACGACCGGTTACCGCCGCCGCAGCAGCCATCGCCGGGCTCACCAGATGGGTGCGACCGCCGCGACCCTGGCGACCTTCAAAGTTACGGTTACTGGTTGAGGCACAGCGCTCGCCCGGATTCAGACGGTCGTTGTTCATCGCCAGGCACATCGAACAGCCCGGCAGACGCCATTCAAAACCGGCTTCGAGGAAGATTTTGTCCAGGCCTTCGGCTTCAGCCTGCGCTTTCACCGGACCGGAACCTGGCACCACCATCGCAACCACGCCCGGCGCGACTTTGCGGCCTTTGGCGATCGCGGCAGCCGCGCGCAGATCTTCGATACGTGAGTTAGTGCAGGAACCGATAAACACTTTATCGATCGCTACCTCAGTCAGTTTGATGCCCGGCTGCAGATCCATATAGGCCAGCGCTTTCTCGGCAGAAGCGCGTTCAACCGGATCGGCAAACGAGGCCGGATTCGGGATGGCCTGATCCACGGCCATCACCTGGCCCGGATTGGTGCCCCAGGTGACCTGTGGCGCGATATCGGCAGCATTCAGCGTCACAACGGCGTCAAACTGCGCGTCGCTGTCGGACTTCAGCGTGCGCCAGTAAGCCACTGCCTGCTCCCACTGCTCGCCCTTCGGCGCAAACTGCTTGTCTTTCAGATAGGCAAACGTGGTGTCATCCGGTGCTACCAGGCCCGCTTTGGCGCCCATCTCAATCGCCATGTTGCACAGCGTCATGCGGCCTTCCATGCTCAGCGCTTCAATCGCCGGGCCACAGAATTCAACCACGTGACCGGTGCCGCCGGCGCTGCCGGTTTTACCGATGATCGCCAGCACGATGTCTTTGGCGGTGATGCCCGGCGCAGCTTCGCCCAGCACTTCAATCTTCATGGTTTTCGCCCGGCCCTGTTTCAGGGTCTGGGTGGCGAACACGTGCTCCACTTCGGAGGTGCCGATACCGAACGCCAGGGAACCAAAGGCGCCGTGCGTTGCGGTGTGCGAGTCGCCGCAAACGATGGTCATGCCCGGCAGCGTCATGCCCTGCTCAGGACCGATCACGTGCACAATGCCCTGGAACGGGTGGTTCAGGTCATACAGCTGAATGCCGAACTCAGCACAGTTCTTCATCAGCTCCTGCATCTGGATACGCGCCATTTCACCCGAGGCGTTGATGTCTTTGGTCTGGGTGGAAACGTTGTGGTCCATGGTGGCAAAGGTCTTCGACGGCTGGCGCACTTTGCGGCCGTGCGCACGCAGACCGTCAAACGCCTGCGGCGAGGTGACTTCGTGAATCAGGTGACGATCGATATACAGCAACGGCGTTTCGTCTGGCGCTTCGTGAACGACATGTGCATCAAATAACTTCTGGTATAAGCTTTTCATTTTGTTATTTTTCCTCGCTGATGTAACCGGCAATGATGCTGCCCATTTCATCGGTACTCACGGCAGGGCCGTCACCGGCCAAATCACGGGTGCGATGGCCCGCTTCCAGCGCACGGCTTACCGCGCGCTCAATGCTATCCGCAGCGGCGTCAGCGTTCAGGCTGAAACGCAGCAGCATCGCCAGCGACAGAATCTGCGCAATCGGGTTAGCGATGTTCTGGCCGGCGATATCCGGTGCGGAACCGCCCGCCGGTTCGAACAGGCCGAATCCCTCTTCATTCAGGCTGGCCGAAGGCAGCATGCCCATCGAGCCGGTAATCATCGCGCACTCGTCCGACAGAATGTCACCAAACAAATTCGAGCAGAGTAAAACGTCAAACTGCGACGGATCCTTAATCAGCTGCATGGTGGCGTTGTCGATGTACATATGGCTCAGCTGCACATCCGGATAATCTTTTGCCACTTCGTTAACGATTTCACGCCACATCACCGAGGTCGCCAGCACGTTAGCTTTATCAACGGAAGTCACTTTATTACGACGCTTGCGCGCGGCTTCAAAGGCGTTGCGGGCAATACGCTCGATTTCGAAACGGTGATAGACCTCGGTATCAAAAGCGCGTTCATGCGCGCCGCTGCCTTCGCGGCCTTTCGGCTGGCCGAAATAGATGCCACCGGTCAGCTCACGCACGCACAGGATGTCGAAGCCGCGGGCGGCGATGTCGCTGCGCAGCGGGCAAAATGCTTCCAGACCGTTGTACAGCGCCGCCGGGCGCAGATTGCTGAACAGTTTGAAGTGTTTACGCAGCGGCAGCAGCGCACCGCGCTCAGGCTGGCCGGCTGGCGGCAGGTGTTCCCATTTTGGACCGCCGACCGAGCCGAACAGAATGGCATCGGCCTGCTCAGCACCGGCCACGGTGGCGGCGGGTAAAGGTTCACCGTGAAGATCGATGGCGATACCGCCGACATCATATTCGCTGGTGGTGATGCGCATATCGAAGCGCGCGCGAATCGCGTCGAGAACTTTCATGGCCTGCGCCATCACTTCCGGACCGATTCCGTCGCCTGGCATTACCGCAATATGATAAGACTGAGTCATAGTTACACCGTTTCCTTCTGATCTTTAAATTTACGCTGCAATTCTTTTTCGACCTGCTTTGCCCGCCAGATGTTGTTCAGGGCATTCACCATCGCTTTCGCCGAGGATTCGACGATATCGGTCGCCAGGCCCACGCCGTGGAATTTACGCCCGTTGTAGTTGACCACGATATCGACCTGACCCAGCGCGTTTTCGCCGTGGCCTTTCGCGGTCAGCTTGTAGTTCACCAGCTCAGCATCGAAGCCGGTGATACGGTTAATAGCCTGGTAGACGGCATCAACCGGACCGTTACCGGTGGCGGCGTCGGCTTTGGCCTCTTCGCCGCAGCCCAGCTGCACCGACGCCGTCGCGGTGATGCTGGAGCCGGTCTGCACGTTGAATTCGTTAAGCTGGAAGTACTCCGGCTCTTCATTCTGCTTATTAATGAAGGCCAGCGCTTCCAGGTCGTAATCGAACACCTGGCCTTTTTTGTCCGCCAGCTTGAGGAAGGCGTCGTACAGCGTATCCAGGTTGTAATCGGACTCTTTGTAACCCATCTCTTCCATACGGTGCTTCACGGCGGCACGGCCGGAGCGGGAGGTCAGGTTCAGCTGAATTTTGTGCAGGCCAATCGATTCTGGCGTCAGGATTTCGTAGTTTTCGCGGTTCTTCAGCACGCCATCCTGATGAATGCCGGAGGAGTGGGCGAAGGCGTTGGAACCGACCACCGCTTTGTTGGCCGGGATCGGCATGTTGCAGATCTGGCTGACAATCTGGCTGGTGCGGTAGATTTCCTGATGATTGATATTGGTGTGCACGTTCATGATCTGCTGACGGGTTTTAATCGCCATGATCACCTCTTCCAGCGCACAGTTACCGGCGCGCTCGCCCAGGCCGTTCAGCGTGCCTTCGACCTGACGCGCACCGGCCAGCACTGCCGCAATGGCGTTACCGGTCGCCATGCCCAGATCGTCATGGGTGTGCACCGACAGAATCGCTTTGTCGATGTTGGGTACGCGCTGCACCAGCTGACCAATAATGTTGGCGTACTCGCCCGGCAGGGTATAGCCCACGGTGTCCGGAATATTGATGGTGGTGGCGCCGGCGTTGATCGCGGCTTCTACCATGCGGCACAGGTCGTCAATCGGCGTACGGCCACCGTCTTCGCAGGAAAACTCAACGTCATCGGTATAGTTGCGCGCCCGCTTAATCATGTGCACCGCGCGTTCGATCACTTCCGGCAGCGTGCTGCGCAGTTTAGTGGCGATATGCATCGGCGAAGTGGCGATAAAGGTGTGAATACGGAAGGCGTCGGCTACGCGCAGCGATTCGTAAGCCGCGTCGATATCTTTCTCTACACAGCGCGCCAGACCACACACGCGGCTGTTTTTGATGGTCCGGGCAATGGTCTGCACGGATTCGAAATCACCCGGCGAAGAGACCGGAAAACCGACTTCCATTACATCCACGCCCATCCTTTCCAGCGCCAGGGCGATCTGCAGTTTTTCTTTAACACTCAGGCTGGCCTGTAATGCCTGTTCGCCGTCGCGCAGAGTGGTATCGAAAATTATTACTTGCTGGCTCATGGTCATCTTCCTTTTGCATTGACTTCGCCGGTGCTACGAGCATAAAAAAACCCGCGCAGTGGCGCGGGTTTTTTAACTTTCAGCAGGTTCGAATCAGTTGTTGATTTCGCCCACGAGTCTACCGCGCAAACTGGATGCGTTAAGTAGTAGACCGAGTAGACGAAAAGAACGTGACATGAATCAAACCTCGTAAAATGAGTGCTGCACATATTGGTACTGGATTCGCCTGGCGATGTCAACCCTAAGTGAAAGGGTATTTCTCTGGCCGGATAAGGGCGATGTGCTGGGATTATCGGTCATCACAGAGCATTGCCATTAATTAACGGTGGCTTGGCGCGTTATGCCACTTTAAAAAATCTTTTAAAAAAGGCGGATAATTTTAAGTTGCTGAATTATATGTTTTTAGTAAGGCTTATTCGTCAGGTGGAAAAACAAGATAAAGCTTGTTGCTTAGCAGATTGTGATGTGGAAGAGGGATTTAAGAGTTAATCACGCCAGAAACGCGGTAACGGAAAAAATTGTGGGCTAAACACGCTGGCAATATGAAAATCATATTTCTTACAACACGCTGTAAATAATCTGCAAACCAGCATTTTCCTCTGTCCTTATGCCATCGCATTAGTTTATTCCTCCCGGGCGATAATCACGCGTCAGTGCCTTTTTTGCCACTGACAGCGCCGTGCCGCCTTATGACGTTTGCAGGCCGGGTTTTCTGCGGTTATGGTAATCGACCTACTCTCAAAAGAATCCACGCAGGTAGATTCCCTGTACCTGGAAGACGAAATGAATGGCGTCTTCTGAGCATAAACATAAGGTTTTGATCTTAATTGGCAATAAAGGGACAGATGCGAGCGGCACGCAGGATAGCGTTTGCTGGCGCAGCTGGCTCTCAAGCCTGGAGGCAGAAAATGGAGATGTTGTCAGGAGCCGAAATGGTCGTCCGTTCGTTAATCGATCAGGGCGTTAAGCAGGTATTCGGTTATCCGGGCGGTGCGGTGCTCGATATTTATGATGCGCTGCAAACGGTCGGTGGTATTGACCACGTGCTGGTGCGCCACGAGCAGGGCGCCGTACATATGGCGGATGGCCTGGCGCGCGCGACCGGCGAAGTCGGCGTGGTGCTGGTCACCTCAGGTCCTGGCGCCACCAACGCCATCACCGGCATTGCGACCGCTTATATGGATTCCATTCCGCTGGTGATCCTCTCCGGTCAGGTGCCGTCCTCGCTGATTGGCTATGACGCCTTCCAGGAGTGCGACATGGTGGGGATTTCGCGTCCGGTGGTGAAGCACAGCTTCCTGGTGAAAAGCACCGAAGAGATTCCGACGGTGCTGAAAAAAGCCTTCTGGCTGGCGGCCAGCGGTCGTCCGGGACCAGTGGTGATCGATCTGCCAAAAGATATTCTGAATCCGGCCAATAAGCTGCCGTACGTGTGGCCGGAAACCGTCAGCATGCGCTCTTACAATCCGACGCTGCAGGGCCACAAAGGCCAGATCAAGCGCGCGCTGCAGACGCTGCTGGCGGCGCACAAGCCGGTAATTTACGTCGGCGGCGGGGCCATTACTTCAGGCTGCGAGGCGGAACTGCTGCAGCTGGCAGAGCAGCTGAATATTCCGGTTACCACCTCGCTGATGGGGCTGGGCGCGTTCCCGGGCACGCATCGTCAGTGTGTGGGCATGCTCGGTATGCACGGCACCTATGAAGCCAACATGACCATGCACAATGCCGATCTGATCTTTGGTATCGGCGTACGTTTTGACGACCGCACCACCAACAATCTGGCGAAGTATTGCCCGAATGCCACCGTGATGCACATTGACGTCGATCCAACCTCGATCTCCAAAACCGTCAGCGCCGATATCCCGATTGTCGGCGATGCCAGACAGACGCTGACGCAGATGCTGGAGCTGCTGGCGCAGAGCGAGGCGAAGCAGGAACTCGACAGCCTGCGTGACTGGTGGCAGAGCATTGAAGGCTGGCGCAGCCGCAAGTGCCTGGAATTTGACCGTACCAGCGACAAAATCAAACCGCAGGCGGTGATCGAAACCATTTGTCGTTTGACGCACGGCGAGGCGTATGTGACCTCGGACGTCGGCCAGCACCAGATGTTCGCCGCGCTTTACTATCAGTTCGATAAACCGCGTCGCTGGATCAACTCCGGCGGCCTCGGCACCATGGGCTTTGGCCTGCCGGCGGCACTCGGCGTGAAGATGGCGCTGCCGCAGGAAACCGTAATTTGCGTGACCGGCGACGGCAGTATCCAGATGAACATTCAGGAGCTGTCGACCGCGCTGCAGTATGACCTGCCGGTGCTGGTGCTGAACCTCAACAACCGCTTCCTCGGCATGGTGAAACAGTGGCAGGACATGATTTACTCCGGCCGCCATTCACAATCCTATATGGAATCGCTGCCGGACTTCGTGCGCCTGGCGGAAGCCTATGGCCACGTGGGCATCGCGATTCAGCATCCGGCTGAGCTGGAAGAGAAGCTGCAGCTGGCGCTCGATACGCTGGCGAAAGGGCGTCTGGTGTTTGTGGATGTCACGGTGGACGGCAGCGAGCACGTCTACCCGATGCAGATTCGCGGTGGCGCGATGGATGAGATGTGGTTGAGCAAAACGGAGAGGACTTAATTATGCGTCGTATTTTATCAGTTCTGCTGGAGAACGAATCCGGCGCATTGTCGCGCGTGGTGGGGCTGTTTTCCCAGCGCGGCTATAACATTGAGAGCCTGACCGTCGCGCCGACCGACGATCCTACCCTGTCGCGCATGACCATTCAGACCGTGGGCGACCAGAAAGTGCTGGAGCAGATCGAAAAGCAGCTGCACAAGCTGGTGGACGTGTTACGCGTCAGCGAACTGGGGCAGGGCGCTTACGTCGAGCGTGAAATCATGCTGGTGAAGATTCAGGCAAGCGGGTACGGTCGCGAAGAGGTAAAACGCAGCGCGGAAATTTTCCGTGGGCAGATCATTGATGTGACGCCGACGCTGTACACGGTTCAGCTGGCCGGCACCAGCGATAAACTCGACGCGTTCCTTAACACCGTACGCGAAGTGGCGGAAATCGTTGAAGTGGCGCGTTCCGGCATCGTCGGGGTATCACGCGGCGATCGCGTAATGCGTTAATACCGCAAAGTTATCATCGGTTTTCAAGCTAACCCGGCGGAATGCCGGGTTTTTTTATTTTATGCGCTTCGGCCGCTTGTGCATGAAAAGCGGTTGCTCAGCGTACTGTTCTGCGGTTAGATGTTACAAATGTTTTACCCTTAGCTACTCTGCGGACATTTTCGCCAGCCCTGGCTTATCAGAATTAAGGTGTCATCGTGAAACTGGATGAAATTGCGCGCCTGGCGGGCGTGTCGCGCACCACGGCGAGCTATGTCATCAATGGCAAAGCGCGGCAGTATCGTGTCAGCGACAAAACCGTTGAGAAAGTCATGGCGGTGGTGCGTGAGTACAACTATCACCCCAACGCGGTGGCTGCGGGCCTGCGCGCCGGACGCACCCGTTCGATTGGTCTGGTGATCCCCGATCTGGAAAACACCAGTTATACCCGCATCGCCAACTATCTTGAACGCCAGGCGCGTCAGCGCGGCTATCAGCTGCTGATTGCCTGTTCCGAAGACCAGCCGGATAACGAAATGCGCTGCATTGAGCATCTGCTGCAGCGTCAGGTGGATGCGATCATCGTTTCCACATCCCTGCCGCCGGAACATCCGTTTTATCAGCGCTGGGTCAACGATCCGCTGCCAATTATCGCGCTGGACCGCGCGCTGGATCGTGAACACTTCACCAGCGTGGTCGGTGCCGATCAGGATGACGCGCAGGCGCTGGCGGCTGAATTGCGTCAGCTGCCGGTGAAAAACGTGCTGTTTCTCGGCGCGCTGCCGGAGCTGTCGGTCAGCTTCCTGCGTGAAATGGGGTTCCGCGAGGCGTGGCAGGGCGATGAGCGCCCGATCGATTTCATCTATTGCAATAGCTTTGACCGCGCCGCTGCGGCGACGCTGTTTGAAAAATACCTCGAAGACCACGCGATGCCCGAAGCGCTGTTTACCACCTCGTTTGGCCTGCTGCAGGGGGTGATGGACGTGACGCTGAAGCGTGACGGCCGCTTGCCGACAGACCTGGCTATTGCGACTTTCGGCGACCACGAATTATTAGACTTTCTGGAGTGCCCGGTGCTGGCGGTAGGGCAGCGCCATCGCGATGTCGCTGAGCGTGTGCTGGAGCTGGTGCTGGCTTCGCTGGATGAGCCACGCAAACCGAAGCCAGGTTTAACCCGTATCCGCCGTAATTTATTCCGCCGCGGACAATTAAGTCGTCGCGCTAAATGAAGCGTCGGGCGAGACGTCGCCCGCGCTAATTTCTCTCATCCATATTTAACCAGACGCACACGGGCGTAAAAAAGCGTAAATTATCATCGCCCCGGCTAACGAATTATCGGCGCTGGATTTTCTTATTTGTTTACATCTTCAGCAATCGCGCATAGCAGAGCTGACGCGATGGTGCTGGGCTTCCTTTCAGAAATCCCCTAAAATGCCGCCGCCGTCGCAGATTGGGGCAGAATAATCGCAGCGGTAAAATTGCGCTAATTTTCACCGATAAATCTGACGCAAATTTTTTTTATACTGTTATTCATCAGGTTAATTTTAAATTGACCATTCATTCTCCTCTTATTCTTCTCTCCGGTTAATTTCCTTCGGTGTAAAGAGTGATATTCACTTGCCGTTGCGGCTTGACAAGGATTTCATCGGCTCCGTAAACTCGTTTCGTGGTAAAAAGTGGGATAAAGTGGTGAAAACGGGTAACTGAGGGGTAGGGCTGGCATGTTCCGTGGAGCAACGTTAGTCAATCTCGACAGCAAAGGGCGCCTGGCGGTGCCGACGCGTTATCGCGAATTGCTGCTCGCAGAGTCTCAGGGTCAAATGGTTTGCACCATTGACCTCCATCAGCCCTGCCTGCTGCTTTATACCCTGCCCGAATGGGAAATTATTGAGAAAAAACTGGCCCGGTTATCCAGTATGAATCCGAACGAGCGTCGCGTGCAGCGTCTGCTGTTAGGTCATGCCAGCGAGTGCCAGATGGATAACGCAGGCCGTTTACTGCTGGCGAATACGTTGCGCCAGCATGCGAGCCTGACCAAAGAAGTGATGCTGGTTGGACAGTTCAACAAGTTTGAGCTGTGGGATGAACAGACCTGGTATCAACAAGTTAAGGACGATATTGACGCAGAACAGTCAGCTCAGGAGCCTTTATCTGAGCGGTTGCAGGACTTGTCGCTATAGCTATGCAGGAAAATTTTAAACACACCACGGTGCTGCTGGATGAGGCGGTTAACGGCCTTAATATCAGGGAAGACGGCATTTATATTGACGGCACCTTTGGTCGCGGCGGTCACTCACGCCTGATCCTGTCGCAGCTTGGCGCGCACGGACAGTTACTGGCGATCGATCGCGATCCGCAAGCCATAGCCGCAGCCGCTGAGATAAAAGATCCACGTTTCTCAATTGTGCACGGGCCGTTTTCAGCGCTGGCTGAGTATGTCGAAGCGCGCGGGCTGACCGGCAAAATCGATGGCGTACTGCTGGATTTGGGCGTCTCTTCGCCTCAGCTGGATGACGCCGAGCGCGGTTTCTCCTTTATGCGCGACGGGCCGCTGGATATGCGTATGGATCCGACGCGCGGTCAGTCGGCAGCCGAGTGGTTGCAGAGTGCAGAAGAGGCAGACATTGCGTTTGTGCTGAAAACCTACGGCGAAGAGCGCTTCGCGAAACGCATTGCCCGCGCCATCGTCGAGCGCAACCGGGAACAGCCGATGACGCGCACCAAAGAGCTGGCCGATCTGATTGCGGCGGCAACGCCGGTAAAAGATAAGTTTAAGCATCCGGCGACGCGCAGCTTCCAGGCGATACGCATCTGGATCAACAGTGAGCTGGAAGAGATCGATATCGCGCTGAAAGGGGCATTAACGGTGCTGGCACCGGGCGGGCGTTTATCCATCATCAGCTTCCACTCGCTGGAGGATCGGCTGGTGAAGCGCTTTATGCGTGACCAGAGCCGCGGACCGCAGGTGCCGGCCGGGATTCCGATGACCGAGAGCCAGCTGAAAGCGCTGGGCGGACGTGAACTGAAAACCCTCGGCAAGCTGATTCCTGGCGAAGCCGAAGTCAAAGACAACCCGCGCGCGCGCAGTTCGGTCCTGCGTATCGCTGAGAGAACCGCATCGTGATTGGCAATGAGCGTCACAGCCTGCCCGGCGTCATTGGTGGCGATCTGCTGCGTTTTGGCAAGATCCCGCTGCTGCTGCTGATCGCCGTGCTGGTTTCTTCGGTGCTGGTGGTGACCACCACGCATAAGACCCGTCTGCTGACGGCGCAGCGTGAGCAGCTGGTGCTGGAGCGTGATGCGCTGGATATCGAATGGCGCAACCTGATCCTCGAAGAGAATGCGCTGGGCGATCACAGCCGGGTAGAACGGATAGCAACCGATAAGCTGCAGTTGCAGCATGTTGATCCTTCACAGGAAAATATTGTGGTGCAGAAATAAGGAATCGCAGACCTCAATGAGCGGCGCAGGCAAAACGCTGAAGTTAAGAAAACAGGAAGATAAGGCCAGCTTTGTAAGCTGGCGTTTTGCGTTGCTGTGCGGCTGTATTCTTCTGGCGCTGGGTGGATTGCTGTCGCGCGTGGCGTGGCTGCAGGTCATCAGCCCGGATAAGCTGGTGAAGGAAGGCGATTTACGTTCGCTGCGCGTGCAGGAAGTGCCTACCGCGCGCGGCATGATCAGCGATCGCGCCGGACGCCCGCTGGCGGTAAGCGTGCCGGTTAACGCCATCTGGGCCGATCCCAAAGAGCTGACCGAGCACGGCGGCGTCACCGTTGATAGCCGCTGGAAAGCGCTGTCGGATGCGCTGTCGATCCCGCTCGATCAGCTGGCGGCGCGCGTCAACGCCAATCCAAAAGGGCGCTTTATTTACCTCGCCCGTCAGGTTAACCCGGCGATTGGCGAATACGTGAAAAAGCTCAAGCTGCCCGGTATTTACCTGCGTCAGGAGTCGCGCCGCTACTATCCGGCCGGCCAGGTCACCGCCCACCTGATTGGCTTCACCAACATTGACGGCCAGGGCATTGAAGGCATCGAGAAGAGCTTTGATAAATGGCTGACCGGCGAGCCGGGCGAACGTACCGTGCGCAAAGACCGCTACGGGCGGGTGATTGAAGATATCTCCTCGGTCGACAGTCGCGCCGCGCACAACCTGACACTGAGCATCGACGAGCGCCTGCAGGCGCTGGTGTACCGCGAACTGAACAATGCCGTTGCCTTCAACAAAGCCGAATCGGGCACTGCGGTGCTGGTGGACGTGAACACCGGCGAAGTGCTGGCGATGGCCAACAGCCCGGCTTACAACCCCAATAATCTCAGCAACACGCCGAAAGACGTCATGCGTAACCGCGCTATTACCGACATCTTCGAGCCAGGTTCCACCGTGAAGCCAATGGTGGTGATGACCGCACTGCAGCGCGGCGTGGTGAAAGAGAACAGCGTTCTGAACACCGTGCCGTATCGCGTCAATGGCCATGAGATCAAAGACGTGGCGCGCTACAACGAATTGACCCTTACCGGGGTTCTGCAGAAGTCGAGTAACGTCGGGGTTTCGCGCCTCGCGTTAGCGATGCCCTCCTCAGCGCTGGTAGAAACTTACGCGCGCTTTGGCCTGGGTAAACCGACCAATTTGGGGCTGGTCGGGGAAAGTAGTGGCTTATACCCTCAAAAACAACGGTGGTCTGACATAGAGAGGGCCACCTTCTCTTTCGGCTACGGGCTAATGGTAACGCCGTTACAGTTAGCGCGAGTCTACGCAACCATTGGCAGCTACGGCATCAATCGCCCGCTGTCGATTACCAAAGTTGACCCGCCGGTGGCGGGCGAGCGTGTTTTCCCGGAAGACCTGGTGAAAACCGTGATGCACATGATGGAAAGCGTGGCGCTGCCGGGTGGCGGTGGTGTTAAAGCCGCCATCAAGGGCTATCGCATCGCGATCAAAACCGGTACCGCGAAAAAAGTCGGGCCGGACGGACGCTACGTCAATAAATACATTGCTTACACCGCGGGCGTTGCGCCTGCCAGTCACCCGCGTTTTGCGCTGGTGGTGGTGATCAACGATCCCCAGGCCGGTAAATATTATGGTGGTGCGGTTTCTGCACCGGTGTTTGGCGCCATCATGGGCGGTGTCCTGCGCACCATGAACATTGAACCGGATGCGCTGCCAACGGTGGATAAAAACGAGTTGGTGAAGAATAAGAGAAGTGAGGAATCAAGTGACAGATCGTAACCTGCGCGACTTGCTGGCCCCGTGGGTGCCTGGCGCGCCGGCGCGTCCACTCCGTGACATGACACTGGACAGCCGCGCTGCGGCTGCTGGCGATCTGTTTATCGCCGTGGCGGGCCATCATGCTGATGGACGTCGATTTATTCCACAGGCCATCGCCCAGGGTGTGGCGGCGGTCATTGCCGAGGCTGAAGGTGAAGCCAGCGATGGTGATATCCGCGAGATGCACGGCGTCCCGGTTATCTATCTGGCTCAGCTGCCGCAACGCCTCTCCGCGCTGGCCGGGCGTTTCTACCAGCAGCCGGCTGACAAATTAAAGCTGATTGGTGTGACCGGCACTAACGGCAAAACCACCACCACGCAGCTGATTGCCCAGTGGGCCAACCTGCTGGGCGAAACCGGCGCGGTGATGGGCACGGTGGGCAATGGTCTGTACGGTCAGTTGGTGCCGAGTGAAAACACCACCGGTTCAGCGGTGGATGTACAGCATATTCTGCACGACCTGGTCGGGCAGGGGGCTACCGTCGCCGCGATGGAAGTCTCTTCGCACGGTCTGGTGCAGCATCGCGTGGCCGCGCTGCCGTTTGCCGCCGCGGTGTTTACCAATCTGAGCCGCGATCACCTTGATTATCATGGTGATATGCAGGGCTACGAATCGGCCAAGTGGCTGCTGTTCTCTGAGCATCAGGTAGGCGAGGCCATCATCAACGCTGATGATGAAGTGGGCCGCCGCTGGCTGGAAAAATTACCGGATGCCGTGGCTGTCACGCTGGGCAACAATCTGCAGCCCGGCTGTCGTGGCCGCTGGCTGCAGGCGACAGCGATCGATTATCACGACGGCGGCGCACACGTGCAGTTCAGTTCGAGCTGGGGCAACGGCGAGTTTGACAGCCGCCTGATGGGTGCCTTTAACGTCAGCAATCTGCTGCTGGCGCTGGCGACACTGCTGACGCTGGATTATCCGCTCGACACGCTGGTGGCCAGTGCCAGCCAGCTGCAGCCGGTGTGCGGTCGTATGGAAGTGTTCACCGCTGCGCACAAGCCGACGGTGGTGGTGGATTACGCACATACGCCAGACGCGCTGGAGAAAGCGCTGGAAGCGGCCCGGCTGCACTGCAAGGGCCAGCTGTGGTGCGTGTTTGGCTGCGGTGGCGACCGTGACAAAGGCAAACGCCCGCTAATGGGCGCGATTGCCGAACAGTTTGCCGATATCGTGGTGATCACTGATGACAATCCGCGGAGCGAAGAGCCGACGGCGATTGTTAACGACATTCTCACCGGTCTGCTCGATCCGGGCCGGGCACGCGTTATTGCAGGACGAGCGCAGGCGGTTACCCATGCGGTGATGCAGGCCAGCGCCGACGACATCGTGCTGGTGGCCGGTAAAGGCCATGAAGATTATCAAATCATCGGCAACCGCCGCCTTGACTACTCTGACCGCGACACCGTCGCCCGTTTGCTGGGGGTAATGGCATGATTCCGGTTACGCTGAAAACCCTGGCAGAGATTAGCGGTGGGCAGCTGCACGGCAGCGATCTCACGATTGCGGAAGTCACCACGGATACCCGTAAAGTTACCCCAGGCAGCCTGTTTGTGGCGCTGGTGGGCGAACGTTTTGATGCGCACGATTTTGCCGCCGACGCTATCGCCAGTGGCGCACAGGCGCTGCTGGTGAATCGTCGTTTAGCGGTTGACGTGCCGCAGGTGGTGGTCGCTGACACGCGTATCGCTTTTGGTCAGCTCGGCGCCTGGGTGCGTCAGCAGGCGAAAGCGCGCGTGGTGGGGCTGACCGGCTCCTCCGGGAAAACCTCTGTGAAAGAGATGACCGCGGCGATTCTGCGCCAGTGCGGTGAAACGCTGTATACCGCCGGCAATCTCAACAACGATTACGGCGTGCCGATGACGCTGCTGCGTCTTACCCCGCAACACGCGTATGCCGTGATTGAAATGGGCGCGAACCATCAGGGTGAAATCGCCTACACCACCAATCTGGTGCGTCCGGAAACCGCGCTGGTCAACAATCTGGCGGCGGCGCATCTGGAAGGCTTCGGTTCACTGGCGGGAGTGGCAAAAGCCAAAGGCGAAATCTTTGGCGGCTTACCGGTGCACGGCACTGCAATCATCAACGCTGACAGCAACGATCTGCCCAACTGGCAGCCGCAGTTCGCTGACAAAACCCTGTGGCGCTTCTCGCCGCAGCCGATGGCAGACGCGGAGTTCCGCGCCAGCGATATCGTACTGCGCGCTGACGCCACGCTGTTTACCCTGCACACGCCGCGCGGCGACATCGCCGTCGAGCTGCCGCTGCCGGGTCGGCACAATATCGCTAATGCGCTGGCTGCTGCCGCGCTGGCGCTGTCGGTTGACGCGCCGTTAACCGCTATCCAGTCTGGCCTTAAAACCTTACAGCCCGTTCCTGGGCGCCTGTTCCCGATTCGCCTCGCCGGTAATCAGCTGCTGCTGGATGACAGCTACAACGCCAACGTCGGTTCGATGACCGCCGCTGCGCAGGTGCTGGGCGATATGCCGGGCTTCCGCGTCATGGTGGTCGGCGACATGGGCGAGCTGGGCGACGAAGCCGAAGCCTGTCATCGTCAGGTGGGTGAAGCGGCGAAAGCCGCTGGTATTGATTGTGTGCTGAGCACCGGCAGGTTCAGCCATTTGATTAGTGAAAGCAGCGGCCGGGGCGAACATTTCGCCAGTAAAGCTGAACTGACTGAACGTTTACGCACGCTGCTGTCCCAACATGCGGACATCACTATTTTGGTTAAAGGTTCACGTAGTGCCGCCATGGAGCAGGTAGTACAGAGCTTACAGGAGAAAGGAACATGCTAGTCTGGCTGGCCGAACATCTGGTCGCATTTTATTCCGGCTTTAACGTCTTTTCCTATCTGACGTTTCGCGCCATTGTCAGCCTGCTGACCGCTCTGTTCATCTCTTTATGGATGGGCCCGCGCCTGATCGCCTGGCTGCAGAAACTGCAGATTGGCCAGGTGGTACGTAACGATGGTCCGGAGTCGCACTTCAGCAAGCGCGGCACGCCGACCATGGGCGGCATAATGATTCTGACCTCCATCACGGTTTCGGTGCTGATGTGGGCTTATCCGTCCAATCCTTACGTCTGGTGCGTGCTGGTGGTGCTGGTCGGTTTTGGCGTAATTGGCTTTGTTGATGACTATCGCAAAGTGGTGCGTAAAGACACTAAAGGCCTGATCGCGCGCTGGAAATATTTCTGGATGTCGGTGATTTCGCTTGGTGTGGCGTTCGCGCTGTTCATCGCCGGTAAAGATACGCCTGCCACACAGCTGGTGGTGCCATTCTTCAAAGATGTTATGCCGCAGCTCGGCCTGTTCTACGTGGTGCTGGCCTACTTTGTGATTGTCGGAACCGGTAATGCGGTCAACCTGACAGACGGTCTGGATGGCCTGGCCATCATGCCAACGGTGTTTGTCGCGGCGGGATTTGCGCTGGTGGCCTGGGCGACCGGTAACGTGAAATTTGCCGAGTACCTGCACATTCCGTATCTGCGTCACGCCGGTGAGCTGGTGATTGTCTGTACCGCGATTGTCGGGGCCGGTCTCGGCTTCCTGTGGTTCAACACCTATCCGGCGCAGGTCTTTATGGGCGACGTGGGTTCGCTGGCGCTGGGTGGCGCACTGGGCACGCTGGCAGTGCTGCTGCGTCAGGAATTTTTGCTGGTGATCATGGGCGGCGTATTTGTGGTCGAGACGCTGTCGGTGATTCTGCAGGTGGGTTCGTTCAAGCTGCGCGGTCAGCGTATTTTCCGCATGGCGCCGATCCACCATCACTATGAACTGAAAGGCTGGCCGGAGCCGCGCGTGATCGTGCGCTTCTGGATTATTTCGCTGATGCTGGTGCTGATTGGCCTGGCAACGCTCAAGGTACGTTAATCATGGCTGACTATCGGGGCAGAAAAGTCGTCATCATTGGATTAGGCATTACCGGCCTTTCCTGTGTTGATTTCTTCCTCGCGCAGGGTGTGACGCCCCGCGTGATGGATACCCGTGTGTCACCGCCGGGGCTGGACAAACTGCCAGAGCAGGTGGAGCGCCACGTTGGCGGTATCAACAGCGACTGGCTGCTGGCATGCGATTTGATCATCGCCAGCCCGGGCATCGCGCTGGCGCACCCGGCGCTGAGCGAAGCGGCCGACGCCGGCATTGAAATTGTCGGCGATATCGAACTGTTCTGCCGTGAAGCGCAGGCGCCGATTGTGGCGATCACCGGTTCCAATGGCAAAAGTACCGTCACCACGCTGGTGGGCGAAATGGCGCGCGCCGCGGGCTGGCAGGTGGGCGTAGGCGGCAACATTGGGCTGCCAGCGCTGACGCTGCTCAAATCGCCGGCGCAGCTGTATGTGCTGGAGCTCTCCAGCTTCCAGCTGGAAACCACCCACAGCCTGAAAGCGGCGGCGGCAACCATCCTCAACGTCACTGAGGATCATATGGATCGCTATCCGCTCGGCATACAGCAGTACCGCGCCGCTAAATTACGCATCTATGAAAACGCGGATATCTGCGTGGTGAATGCCGACGATGGCATGACCATGCCGGTGCGCGGCGCCGATCGCCGCTGCGTCAGCTTTGGTATCGACGTTGGCGATTATCACCTCAACCAGCAGCAGGGCAGTACCTGGCTGCGGGTGAAGGGCGAGAAAGTCCTTAATACCGACGAGATGAAGCTGGTCGGGCAGCACAATTACACCAATGCGCTGGCCGCGCTGGCGCTGGCCGATGCGGTGAATATCCCGCGCGCCTCCAGCCTGAAAGCGTTAACCACCTACAGCGGCCTGCCGCATCGCTTCCAGCTGGTGCACGAAGCGCATGGCGTGCGCTGGATTAATGATTCGAAAGCCACCAACGTGGGCAGCACCGAAGCCGCGCTTAACGGCCTGCAGGTGAAAGGTACGCTGTGGCTGCTGCTGGGTGGCGATGGCAAAGGGGCGGACTTTACGCCGCTGGCGCGCTATCTGCAGGGCGACAACGTGCGGCTGTTCTGCTTTGGCCGCGACGGCGACGCGCTGGCCGCGCTGCGTCCGGCGGTGGCGACGCGCACCGACACGCTCGAACAGGCGATGACGCAGATTGCCGCTCAGGTGCAGGCGGGCGACATGGTGCTGCTGTCACCGGCGTGCGCCAGCCTCGACCAGTTCCGTAATTTTGAACAGCGTGGCGATCGCTTCGCGCAACTGGCGAAGGAGCTGAGCTGATGCGTATTCCCGGAGCCAGTATCGCCAGTTTTATTTCGCTGCGCCTGCGTGATTGGGTGATGGGCGCGCGCGACAACGACGACGCGCCGGTGGTGCTGTATGACCGCACGCTGCTGTGGCTGACGTTTGGCCTGGCGATTATCGGTTTTGTCATGGTCACCTCGGCGTCGATGCCGGTTGGACAGCGTCTTAACGACGACCCGTTCTACTTTGCCAAGCGTGATGCCTTTTATATCGCACTGGCGCTGGGGATGGCGTTAGTGACGCTGCGCGTACCGATGGATTTCTGGCAGCGCTACAGTAACGCGATGCTGATGGCTTCGGTGGCGATGCTGCTGATCGTACTGGTGGTCGGTAGCTCGGTTAACGGCGCATCGCGCTGGATCGCGCTGGGGCCGCTGCGTATTCAGCCGGCGGAGTTATCCAAGCTGTCGCTGTTCTGCTATCTCGCCAGTTATCTGGTGCGCAAAGTGGAAGAGGTGCGGAACAACTTCTGGGGCTTCTGTAAGCCGATGGGCGTGATGGTGGTGCTGGCGGTGCTGCTGCTGGCCCAGCCAGACCTCGGCACCGTGGTGGTGCTGTTTGTTACCACGCTGGCGATGCTGTTCCTGGCGGGCGCCAAACTGTGGCAGTTCCTGGCGATTATCGGCTCCGGCATTTTCGCCGTAGTGCTGCTGATTATCGCGGAACCTTACCGTATGCGCCGCGTGACCTCCTTCTGGAACCCGTGGGAAGATCCGTTCGGCAGCGGCTACCAGCTGACTCAGTCGCTGATGGCGTTTGGCCGCGGTGAGTTCTGGGGGCAGGGCCTGGGCAACTCGGTGCAGAAACTGGAGTATCTGCCGGAAGCGCATACCGACTTTATCTTCTCAATTATCGGTGAAGAGTTGGGTTATGTCGGTGTGGTTTTGGCGCTGTTGATGGTATTCTTCGTCGCTTTTCGCGCAATGTCGATTGGCCGTCGCGCGCTGGAGATCGACCAGCGTTTTTCCGGCTTCCTCGCCTGTTCCATTGGCGTGTGGTTTAGCTTCCAGGCGCTGGTTAACGTTGGTGCGGCGGCGGGTATGCTGCCGACCAAGGGCCTGACGCTGCCGCTGATCAGTTACGGTGGATCGAGTCTGATCATTATGTCGACCGCTATCGTGTTTTTATTGCGCATAGATTATGAAACGCGTCTGGCAAAAGCCCAGGCGTTTACCCGAGGTGCCCGATGAGTGGTAAACGGCTGATGGTCATGGCAGGGGGTACCGGCGGACATGTGTTCCCCGGACTGGCCGTGGCGCATCATCTGATCGAACAAGGCTGGCAGGTGCGCTGGCTGGGAACGGCAGACCGGATGGAAGCCGATCTGGTGCCAAAGCATGGCATCGATATCGACTTCATTCGCATTAGCGGACTGCGCGGTAAAGGCATAAAGGCCCTGCTGCTGGCACCGGTGCGCATCTTCAATGCGTGGCGCCAGGCGCGCCGCATCATGAAAAACTGGCAGCCGGATGTGGTGCTGGGCATGGGCGGATATGTTTCCGGTCCGGGCGGCCTTGCGGCGTGGAGTTGCGGCATCCCGGTGGTGCTGCACGAGCAGAACGGCATTGCCGGGCTGACCAACAAGTGGCTGGCGAAAATCGCTACCACAGTGATGCAGGCTTTTCCGGGCGCGTTCCCCACTGCCGAGGTGGTGGGCAACCCGGTGCGTAATGATGTGCTGGCGCTGCCGCTGCCGGCGCAGCGTCTGGCACACCGCAGCGGGCCGATTCGCGTGCTGGTGATTGGCGGTAGTCAGGGCGCGCGCATCCTCAATCAGATCGTGCCGCAGGTCGCCGCCGAACTGGGTGACGCCATCACGTTGTGGCATCAGACCGGCAAAGGCGCACGGGAGACCGTGCAGCAGGCGTATCACGCCGCTGGCCAGCCGCAGCACAAGGTCACCGAGTTTATCGATGACATGGCGCAAGCCTATGCATGGGCCGATGTGGTGGTGTGCCGCTCCGGCGCGCTGACCGTCAGTGAAGTGGCGGCGGCGGGTTTACCGGCGATTTTCGTGCCGTTCCAGCACAAAGATCGTCAGCAGTACTGGAATGCGCTGCCGCTGGAAAAAGCCGGCGCGGCCAAAATTTTCGAGCAGCCGCAGTTTACTGCTGCGGCCGTCGCAGACACGCTGCGCAACTGGGATCGCGCCACGCTGCTGGCGATGGCGGAAAAAGCCCGCCAGGTCGCGATTCCTGATGCGACTGAACGGGTGGCACAAGAGGTTGCGCGCGTCGCGAAATAAGTTAACCGGTCAGTTTGACTGGCCCGCATCTGAATGCAGGTGCAAACGGGAAAACAGGTAACAGAGACAGATGAATACACAACAATTGGCAAAACTGCGTTCTATTGTGCCCGAGATGCGTCGCGTCCGGCACATCCACTTTGTCGGCATCGGCGGTGCCGGCATGGGCGGTATTGCCGAGGTGTTGGCGAACGAAGGCTATCACATTAGCGGCTCCGATCTGGCACCCAATCCGGTTACGCAGCATCTGGCCTCGCTGGGCGCGACCATTTACTTCAACCATCGCCCGGAAAATGTTACCGATGCCAGCGTCGTCGTGGTTTCCACCGCCGTGGCGCAGGACAACCCGGAGCTGGTGGCGGCGCGTGAGCAGCGTATCCCGGTGATCCGCCGGGCGGAGATGCTGGCTGAGCTGATGCGTTTCCGTCACGGCATCGCGATTGCCGGCACGCACGGCAAAACCACCACCACCGCGATGGTGACCAGTATTTATGCGGAAGGCGGTCTCGATCCGACGTTCGTCAATGGCGGTCTGGTTAAAGCGGCGGGTACGCACGCGCGCCTCGGCAGCAGCCGTTATCTGATTGCGGAAGCGGACGAAAGCGACGCGTCTTTCCTGCATCTGCAACCGATGGTGGCGATTGTCACTAACATCGAAGCGGATCACATGGATACCTATCAGGGCGATTTTGAGAACCTGAAGCAGACGTTTATTAACTTCCTGCACAACCTGCCGTTTTACGGGCGCGCGGTGATGTGCGTGGACGATGTGGTGATTCGCGATCTGATTCCGCGCGTGGGCCGTCAGGTCACCACCTATGGTTTCAGCGACGATGCGGATGTGCGGGTCGAAAACTACGAACAGCGCGGCGCGCAGGGCCACTTCACCCTGATTCGTCAGGACAAACCGGTGCTGCACGTGACGCTGAATGCGCCGGGTCGCCATAACGCGCTGAACGCCGCGGCAGCCGTGGCGGTTGCCAGCGAAGAGGGCATTGACGACAACGCCATTCTGGCGGCGCTGGAGAGTTTCCAGGGCACCGGTCGCCGTTTCGACGTGCTGGGCGAGTTTGACACCGCAGCCGTTAACGGTAAGCCAGGCAGCGCGATGCTGGTCGACGATTATGGCCATCATCCGACCGAAGTGGATGTCACCATCAAAGCGGCGCGCGCCGGCTGGCCAGAGAAAAAGCTGGTGATGGTGTTTCAGCCGCATCGCTACACGCGCACCCGCGACCTGTTCGATGATTTCGCCAATGTGCTGTCGCAGGTGGATGTATTACTGATGCTGGATGTCTACCCGGCGGGCGAAGCCGCTATTCCGGGCGCGGACAGCCGTTCACTGTGCCGTGCCATCCGCAATCGCGGCAAGGTTGATCCGATTCTGGTCTCCGAGCACGAAGCGCTGCCGGATGCGCTGGCGCCGCTGCTGTCCGGCGACGATCTGGTGATTGTGCAGGGCGCCGGCAACATCGGCAAAATTGCCCGCAAGCTGGCTGAGATTCAGCTGCAGCCGGCTCTGAACACGGAGGCGCGCCATGGCTGAGAAAGTCGCGGTATTGATGGGCGGTACCTCCGCCGAGCGCGAGGTGTCACTGATGTCCGGCAGCGCGGTGCTGGCGGGACTGCGCGAGATGGGCATTGATGCGCACGGTGTCGACACCCGTGACGTCTCAGTGCTGGACCTCCCGCAGCAGGGCTTTGCCAAAGCGTTTATCGCGCTGCACGGTCGCGGTGGCGAAGATGGCACGCTGCAGGCGCTGCTGGAGTTTCTGCAACTGCCCTACACCGGCAGCGGCGTCATGGCGTCGGCCATCACCATGGATAAACTGCGCAGCAAACTGCTGTGGCAGGGCAGGGGATTGCCGGCGGGCAAATTTGTCTGGCTGACGCGCCAGCAGTATGAGCAGGGGCTGGATGCTGCAGCGCAGGCGTCGATTGACGCGCTCGGACTGCCGCTGTTTGTGAAGCCAAGCTGTGAAGGTTCCAGCGTTGGCATCAGCCGCGTGAACCAGGCGGAAGCGCTGCCAGCCGCGCTGCAGGAGGCGTTTCGCCATGATGATGACGTGCTGGTGGAAGCTTTTCTCAGCGGTGCCGAATACACCGTGGGCATCGTCGGCGACGAAATTCTGCCGTCAATCAGAATTCAGACCGCCAGCGAGTTCTATGACTATGAAGCAAAATACATTTCTGACGATACTCAATACTTCTGCCCGAGCGGCCTGAGTGCGGAGAAAGAGGCGGAACTGCAGACATTAGTGCTGGCCGCGTGGCGCGCGTTAGGCTGCAGCGGCTGGGGACGGGTTGATGTGATGGTCGACGGCGACGGCAACTTCCAGCTGCTGGAAGTGAACACGTCGCCAGGCATGACCAGCCACAGCCTGGTGCCGATGGCGGCAAAGCAGGCGGGATACAGCTTCCCGCAACTGGTGGCGCGCATTCTGGAGCTGGCTGACTGATATGTCTCAGGCGGCACTGCGCGTTAGAAATCGCGAACCTCAGGAGCGTGCGCGCTCCGGACGGAGCAACGGAGCACGGCTGTTTGGCATCGTGTTCCTGCTGCTGGTGATGGGCATCATGGTGGCTGGCGGCCTCGTGGTGCTGAAGTGGATGAATGATGCGTCTCGTCTGCCGCTGTCGAAGCTGGTGGTGACGGGCGAAACCCACTACACCACGCACGATGATATTCGTCAGGCGATTTTATCGCTCGGCGCGCCGGGAACGTTCATGTCGCAGAACGTGGACATTATCCAGCAGCAGATCGAGCGTTTACCGTGGATTAAACAGGTTAGCGTGCGCAAGCAGTGGCCTGATGAGCTGAAGATAAACCTGGTGGAGTACGTCCCGGTGGCACGCTGGAATGACTCGCACATGGTGGACGCCGATGGCGTCTCTTTCAGCGTCCCGGCCAGCCACATCGGCAAAGAGACGTTGCCGATGCTGTATGGTCCGGAAGGCAGTGAGAAAGAGGTATTGGCTGGCTATCACACCATGAGTGATGTGCTGCGGGCCAGTAAGTTTACCCTGAAGGTCGCGTCGATGACGGCGCGGCGCTCGTGGCAGCTGGTGACCAGCGACGATGTGCGCATCGAACTGGGGCGCAGCGATACCATGAAGCGTCTGAACCGTTTTATTGAGCTCTATCCGGAGTTGCAGCAGCAGGGCCAGAGTCAGAACCAGCGCATCAGCTATGTTGATCTACGCTATGACTCCGGCGCCGCAGTAGGCTGGGCACCGGCACCGATTGAGCCACAGGACAGTAATCAGCAACAAAACCAGGCACAGGCTAAACCACAATGATCAAGGCAACGGACAGAAAACTGGTAGTAGGACTTGAAATCGGCACTGCGAAGGTCGCCGCCCTGGTTGGGGAAATTCTGCCCGATGGTATGGTCAACATTATTGGCGTCGGCAGCTGCCCGTCCCGCGGTATGGACAAAGGCGGCGTGAACGATCTGGAGTCGGTGGTGAAGTGCGTTCAGCGCGCCATCGACCAGGCGGAATTGATGGCAGACTGCCAGATTTCGTCGGTATACCTTGCTTTATCGGGCAAACATATTAGTTGTCAGAACGAAATCGGGATGGTTCCGATTTCCGAAGAGGAAGTCACTCAGGATGATGTGGAAAACGTGGTGCATACGGCGAAATCCGTTCGCGTGCGCGACGAACATCGTATTCTGCATGTGATTCCACAGGAATACGCCATCGATTATCAGGAAGGCATCAAAAATCCGGTTGGCCTTTCCGGCGTGCGTATGCAGGCCAAGGTGCATCTCATCACCTGCCACAACGATATGGCAAAAAATATCGTGAAAGCCGTTGAACGTTGTGGCCTGAAAGTTGACCAACTGATTTTTGCCGGACTGGCATCCAGTTTTTCGGTGCTGACCGAAGATGAACGTGAGCTGGGAGTCTGTGTTGTTGACATCGGTGGCGGTACAATGGATATCGCGGTGTACACCGGCGGCGCGCTGCGTCATACCAAAGTGATTCCCTATGCCGGGAACGTGGTGACCAGCGATATCGCCTATGCCTTTGGCACACCGCCAACCGACGCCGAAGCGATTAAAGTGCGTCATGGTTGTGCGCTGGGTTCGATTGTCGGCAAAGACGAAAACGTCGAGGTGCCGAGCGTGGGTGGACGTCCACCGCGCAGCCTGCAGCGCCAGACGCTGGCAGAAGTGATTGAGCCGCGTTACACCGAACTGCTGAATCTGGTGAACGACGAGATTCTGCAACTGCAGGAGCAACTGCGCCAGCAGGGCGTGAAGCACCATCTGGCAGCCGGTATTGTGCTGACCGGCGGTGCGGCGCAGATTGAAGGTCTGGCGGCCTGTGCCCAGCGGGTGTTCCACACCCAGGTGCGCATCGGTCAGCCGCTTAACATCACCGGCCTGACGGATTATGCGCAGGAGCCGTACTACTCGACGGCGGTTGGCCTGCTGCATTACGGCAAAGAGTCACACATGAACGGTGATGCAGAAACGGAAAAACGTGCTTCAGTGGGCAATTGGTTTAAACGCATCAACAGCTGGCTGAAGAAAGAGTTTTAATTTTTTGAAAAAGGAGATCATCAGGCAATGTTTATGATCTCCAGGCGACAGGCACATAACGGAGAGAAATCATGTTTGAACCTATGGAATTAACCAATGACGCGGTGATTAAAGTCATCGGCGTCGGCGGTGGCGGTGGCAACGCCGTAGAGCACATGGTACGCGAGCGTATCGAAGGTGTGGAATTCTTCGCTGTGAATACCGACGCGCAGGCGTTGCGTAAAACGGCGGTCGGCCAGACGATTCAGATCGGGACCAATATCACCAAAGGTCTCGGTGCGGGTGCTAACCCGGAAGTCGGTCGTACCTCGGCGGAAGAGGATCGCGAAGCACTGCGTTCTGCGCTGGAAGGGGCAGACATGGTGTTTATCGCCGCGGGCATGGGTGGCGGTACCGGTACCGGTGCAGCTCCTGTGGTGGCTGAAGTAGCCAAAGATTTAGGCATCCTGACGGTTGCGGTGGTGACGAAGCCCTTCAACTTCGAAGGGAAAAAACGCATGGCGTTTGCTGAGCAGGGTATCGCAGAGCTGTCTAAGCATGTTGATTCACTGATCACCATTCCTAACGACAAGCTGCTGAAAGTGCTGGGCCGTGGTATCTCTCTGCTGGATGCCTTCGGTGCGGCTAACGACGTGCTGAAAGGTGCGGTGCAGGGTATCGCAGAACTGATTACCCGTCCGGGTCTGATGAACGTCGACTTCGCCGACGTGCGTACCGTGATGTCAGAAATGGGTTACGCAATGATGGGTTCTGGCGTTGCCTGTGGTGAAGACCGTGCTGAAGAAGCGGCCGAAATGGCGATCTCCAGCCCGCTGCTGGAAGATATCGATCTGTCGGGTGCGCGTGGCGTGCTGGTCAACATCACGGCGGGCTTCGATCTGCGCCTGGATGAGTTCGAAACCGTGGGTAACACTATCCGCGCCTTCGCCTCGGACAACGCGACCGTGGTTATCGGTACTTCACTGGATCCAGAGATGAACGACGAGCTGCGCGTCACCGTGGTGGCGACCGGTATCGGCATGGACAAGCGTCCGGAAATCACCCTGGTGACTAACAAGCCTGCGACTCAGCCGGTCATGGATCATCGCTACCAGCAGCACGGCATGGCGCCGCTGCCGCAGGAGCAGAAACCGGCCGCAAAAGTGGTGAATGACCAGCCAGCGTCATCCAGCAAAGAGCCTGACTATCTTGATATTCCAGCCTTCCTGCGTAAACAGGCAGACTAAGAATATCCTGAGAATTGGGATTCTCCGCTCTTTGTGCTAAAGTATTCGCCCGCCGGTAATTTATACTGGCGGTCGGATGGGTAATATTGCGAGATAATGCGATGATCAAACAAAGGACATTAAAACGTATTGTTCAGGCGACTGGCGTCGGTTTGCATACCGGCAAAAAAGTCACGCTGACTTTACGCCCTGCGTCGGCTAATACCGGGGTCATCTATCGTCGCACTGACTTGAATCCACCGGTTGATTTCCCGGCTGATGCAAAATACGTGCGCGACACCATGCTGAGTACCTGCCTGGTGAATGATGAAGGCGTGCGTATTTCGACGGTTGAACACCTGAATGCTGCATTGGCAGGTCTGGGTATCGACAACATTATTGTTGAAGTCGATGCGCCAGAAATTCCGATCATGGATGGCAGTGCCGCGCCTTTTGTTTATTTGCTGATGGATGCCGGTGTCGAAGAGCTGAACAGTGCGAAGAAATTCGTGCGCGTGAAGCAAACGGTACGGGTAGAAGATGGCGATAAGTGGGCCGAGATCAAACCGTACAACGGTTTTTCACTCGACTTCACCATCGACTTCAAACATCCGGCGATCGACTCAAGCTCGCAGCGTTACCAGCTCAATTTCTCGGCTGAATCCTTTGTGCGTCAGATTAGCCGTGCGCGCACCTTTGGCTTTATGCGTGAAATCGAATATCTGCAGTCTAAAGGCCTGTGCCTGGGCGGTAGTTTAGATTGTGCGATTGGCCTCGATGACTTCCGCGTATTGAATGAAGATGGCCTGCGCTTTGAAGATGAGTTCGTGCGTCACAAAATGTTGGACGCCATCGGCGACCTGTTCATGTGTGGTCATAACGTGATTGGCGCATTCTCTGCGTTCAAGTCCGGCCATGCGCTGAACAACAAACTGTTGCAGGCGGTACTGGCGAAGCAGGAAGCCTGGGAATGGGCGACCTTCGAAGACGAAGCTGAACTGCCACTGGCCTTCAAAGCGCCAAATTTAGTGCTGGCTTAATTAGTCAGCCATCAAACGGCGGGCTTCCCTGACACCCTCTCCGGTCAGTGGAACCCGCCGTTTTTTATTGCCCGCCGCTGAGGCTGTAATCCCGCTCGCAAAACCCTGTTGTCAGCGACCAAACCCTGCGCAAAAAAACGTGAAATCCGCCGTAAGCCCTTTAATCCCTGATGTCGAAGCCCCACATAAGTGCTATTATCTGGCGCTCATGTAAGCAGGGTGCGTAACGCAACTCTGGCTTAGCGCTTAATGACTGGCATGATGGACGAAAGGTGATCGGGATTTTCTCACGCTGGCGACAACTCGGCAGACGCTATTTCTGGCCTCATCTCCTGTTGGGAATGGTGGCGGCCAGTCTCGGCCTGCCTGCCTGTGCACAAAGCGCAGAGCCCACCAGCAGCGATTCGCCGGTCAGCAGCCTGTTTACCGGCAAGGTGGTGCGATTTGATCACCTGATTCGCCTGCAGGAAAGCGCGCGTCGCCCCAGTTTCAACGTTGATTACTGGCATCAGCACGCCATCCGCACCGTCATTCGCCATCTCTCATTTAGCATGACGCCGCCCGCGACAGCGGAAGCGGAACATGCATTGCCGCTGGCGGCGCAAAAGCTGGCGCTGATTGACTCGCTGCAGGCGCTGCTGACTTCACCCGCGCAACCTTTAGCCACGATGGCACCGCCGTCGCGAGCGCATCATGTTTTGCCCAACGTTCACTCTTCTGCTGACTGGCAGGCTGCTATTCATGGCATCCGCGCCGGACCTTTCATTGCTTAACGCTAACGTTTTTTTCCTTTTTCTGTTTTTTGCCTTTGCAGCCCGTATTGTTACGGCTGAATTGAGATAAATTTATTATGTTAATCAAATTGTTAACGAAAGTTTTTGGTAGCAGCAATGATCGTACTCTGCGCCGCATGCGTAAAGTGGTCGATGTCATCAATAAGATGGAGCCGGAGTTCGTCAAACTGTCTGACGACGAACTGAAAGCGAAAACCGATCAATTCCGCGAGCGCCTGAAAAAAGGTGAAACGCTGGAGAGCCTGATTCCCGAAGCCTTCGCCACCGTGCGTGAAGCCAGTAAGCGCGTGTTTGGCATGCGCCACTTTGACGTGCAGCTGATCGGCGGCATGGTGCTCAACGAACGCTGCATCGCGGAGATGCGTACCGGTGAGGGTAAAACCCTGACTGCGACGCTGCCGGCCTACCTGAATGCGCTGAGCGGCAAGGGCGTTCACGTTGTGACCGTCAACGACTATCTGGCGCAGCGTGACGCCGAAAACAACCGTCCGCTGTTTGAGTTCCTTGGTCTGACGGTCGGTATCAACCTGCCGGGCATGCCGGCGGTGGCCAAGCGCGCTGCCTATGCAGCCGATATCACCTACGGCACCAACAACGAATACGGCTTCGATTATCTGCGCGATAACATGGCCTTCAGTCCGGAAGAGCGCGTACAGCGTAAACTGCACTATGCGCTGGTGGATGAGGTGGACTCGATCCTGATCGATGAAGCGCGTACGCCGCTGATTATCTCGGGTCCGGCCGAAGACAGCTCCGATCTCTACATCAAGGTCAACAAAATCATTCCACACCTGGTGCGCCAGGAAAAAGAAGACTCGGATAACTTCCAGGGCGAAGGTGACTTCTGGGTAGATGAAAAAGCCCGTCAGGCGCACATGACCGAGCGCGGTCTGGTGAAAGTGGAAGAGCTGCTGGTCAGCCAGGGCATCATGGATGAGGGCGAATCACTCTACTCGCCGACCAACATCATGCTGATGCACCACGTGACGGCAGCGCTGCGCGCCCATGCACTGTTCACCCGCGACGTTGACTACATCGTGAAGGACGGCGAGGTGATCATTGTTGATGAACACACCGGCCGTACCATGCAGGGACGTCGCTGGTCTGATGGCCTGCATCAGGCGGTCGAAGCCAAAGAGGGCGTGGAGATCCAGAATGAAAACCAGACGCTGGCTTCCATCACCTTCCAGAACTACTTCCGTATCTACGAGAAACTGGCCGGTATGACCGGTACCGCTGATACTGAAGCGTTTGAATTCAGCTCCATCTACAAGCTCGATACCATCGTGGTGCCGACCAACCGTCCGATGGTGCGTAAAGATATGGCCGATCTGGTCTACATGACCGAGAAAGAGAAGATCGACGCCATTATCGAAGATATTCGCACCTGTACGGCTAACGGGCAGCCGGTACTGGTAGGCACCATCTCGATTGAAAAATCGGAAGTGGTATCTCAGGAGCTGACGCGCGCGGGTATCAAGCACAGCGTACTGAACGCCAAGTTCCACGCCAGCGAAGCGGATATCGTGGCGCAGGCAGGTCAGCCAGCCGCGGTAACCATCGCGACCAACATGGCCGGTCGTGGTACGGACATTATGCTCGGCGGTAGCTGGCAGGCAGAAGTGGCCGCGCTGGAAAACCCGACGGAAGAGCAGATTGAAGCCATCAAGGCGGCGTGGAAACTACGCCATGATGCGGTGCTGGCGGCAGGCGGTTTGCATATTATCGGTACCGAACGCCACGAATCACGCCGTATCGATAACCAGCTGCGCGGCCGTGCGGGCCGTCAGGGTGACGCCGGTTCTTCGCGCTTCTATCTGTCGATGGAAGATGCGCTGATGCGTATCTTTGCCTCCGATCGTGTGTCTAACATGATGCGTAAGCTGGGTATGAAGCCGGGTGAAGCGATTGAACATCCGTGGGTAACCAAAGCGATTGCTAATGCGCAGCGCAAAGTGGAAAGCCGCAACTTCGATATCCGTAAACAGCTGCTGGAATACGATGACGTGGCTAACGATCAGCGCCGCGCCATTTACAGCCAGCGTAACGAACTGCTGGATGTCTCTGACGTGTCGGACACCATCAATAGCATCCGCGAGGATGTGTTCAAAGCCACTATCGACACTTACATTCCGCCGCAGTCTCTGGAAGAGATGTGGGACGTCCCGGGGCTGGAAGAGCGTCTGCGCAATGATTTCGATCTGGATCTGCCGATTGCCGAGTGGCTGGATAAAGAGCCGGATCTACATGAAGAGACGCTGCGTGAGCGCATCATGAGCCGCGCCAGCGAAAACTATGCGGCGAAAGAAGAAGTGGTCGGCGCAGAAATGATGCGCAACTTCGAAAAAGGCGTGATGCTGCAAACGCTCGACTCGCTGTGGAAAGAGCATCTGGCGGCGATGGACTATCTGCGTCAGGGTATCCATCTGCGTGGCTATGCGCAGAAGGATCCGAAGCAGGAGTACAAACGTGAATCTTTCGCCATGTTTGCCGCGATGCTGGAGTCGCTGAAGTACGAAGTGATCAGCACCCTGAGCAAAGTGCAGGTGCGGATGCCGGAAGAAGTGGAAGCGATGGAGCAGCAGCGTCGTGAAGAAGCAGAGCGCCTGGCACAGCAGCAGCAGCTCAGTCACGTCGATGACGACACCGCAGCGGCCGCTGCACTGGCGGCACAGGGCGGTGAGCGGAAAGTGGGACGTAACGATCCGTGCCCATGCGGCTCAGGTAAAAAATACAAACAGTGTCACGGTCGTCTGGCCTGATAACAACAAGGAGCCCGCGGGCTCCTTTTTCTTTGGCTGATTAGCGGGTAATCGCCATCAGCTTCTCCTCATTTAGCCGCACGCCATGATAGGGCAGCGTAACCAGCAGCCCATCCGGCAAACCATAGCGTTTCAGCAACGCCCGGCTCTGAAACAGCAGTTGGTGATAATTGTTGTCGCTGATCCCCGGATAGCTCTCATTCCATACCGTGGCAATGATCTGCCGTTTTGAGGTGATGCGCAGCAGCAGGCAGGAGAAGAAGCGCTTTTGCGCTTCATTAAGCGGGATGGTCTTCTGTTCTGGCCAACAGGTTAAGGTGTTTTGCGCGCTGTCGAGCGTCAGGATGTCGTGAAAAACCAAATGGCGTAAGGTATTCATCTGTTTCTGTGCGTCTTGCGCCAGAAACGTTGTTAGTTTGCGTTCCATGTGTAGTCGGCCTGGCTAGAGTAAAGTGGCTGCGAGTATTCCCAACATGGCGCGGTGCGATCATTACGACCTGTCTTAATAACTGGAATCTGTGCGACAGGATCGCGGTGAAGCCGACAGCAGTTAACATCGTCCGGCGTCTGCTTTAAAATCAGCGCTCACTCACTACAAGCGGAATCCAGCTTATGAAACACCTGCAGGTGGCGGTGGGCATCATTCGCAATGCCAGTCGTCAGATCTTTCTTGCCCAGCGCGCAGCAAGCTCCCACATGGCCAACAAATGGGAGTTCCCGGGCGGAAAAATTGAACAGCACGAAAGCGCAGAACAGGCGTTAAAACGTGAGCTGATGGAAGAAACCGGTATTGAAGTGACGGCGGCGAAAGCGATTGGTCAGGCCGACCACAGTTACGATGACCTGCGTGTTACGCTGCATTTCTTCCTTGTGGAGGGCTGGCAGGGTGAGCCGTGGGGACGCGAAGGTCAGCCGCAGCGTTGGGTCGAGCAGCGTGATTTAGTGGCCGATGAATTTCCACCTGCCAACCACGCCCTGATTGCCCGCTTAGTGGCGGGCGAGATTTAAACTCAGGGGCCGCGTGCCCCTGCCGATCACGACTGCTCTTCACTCCAGTCGTCACTCTCCGTCATGTCACCGCTGCTGGGAATGCGTTTCTCCTCAGCGGCCCACTCGCCCAGGTCGATCAACTGACAGCGTTTGCTGCAAAACGGGCGCCACGGGCTGAGTTCATCCCACATCACGGCTTTACCGCAGTTGGGGCAAGGTACGGTAATCATCTCTTCCTGCATAACATCCTCTAACAACAGGCTAATTCAAAATTCAGGCGCGCCGGCACTTCACCGCGTTCGCTATCGAGCGGTAAAAAGCGGATGGCATAGCGGCTTTTATGACCAGAGACCTGCGGATAGAGCGCATCTTCCAGCGTCAGCTGCAGGCGCAGCAGGTCGGACCCTTCGGCGTTATCCTGATAAAAGCCGTTGAGGCTGGTCTGATGGCGAAACACGCCCGACTGACGAATCAGGTTGAGGATCATCGTCAGGCTGTTGCGCAGCGGATCGAGCGAGGCCAGCCAGCTATTCACCAGGGTATCGCGCAGCGCCTGTGGCTGGTGCAGCCAGATGTGTAAACCCGGCAGATCAAAACTGCAGCAGCCGCCGGGAATGCTCAGGCGCTGACGCACTGAGGCAATCAGCCGGTCTTCACGCAGCTGCTGACCCATGCGCGGCGCGGCCATCAGCTCGCTGGATTGCTGCTTCAGCTGTTCGCGCAGCTGGCTGACGGTGTGTTCATCGACACCCGGCACATCCAGCCAGGCACGCAGTTTTTGCTGCTGACGTTCCAGCTCTTTTAACAGCTCGGTGCGCATATCGCCGCGTTCGAAGATATCCAGCAGGTCGCCAATAATACGAAACACACCGAGTGCGGCAACCGAGCTGTTAACCGGCAGCGTTTCATGCAGCTGGTTGATCAAAAACTCCACGCGCAGCCAGGTGCGCATTTTCTCATTCAATGGGTGTTCAAACAGAACCACTGTGCTCATGATATTAATCCCGTCCGGTTGCTGCCAGGCGTAAATAGCGCTGGTGAAGTTCAGCAACGCGCGGCAAAGCCTGTTCCGGCGTGCCGCTGTTATCAATGATGTCATCCGCGCAGGCTAAACGCTGCTGACGGCTGGCCTGCGCGGCAAGAATCCGTTGCGCCTGGCTGAGAGAGATACCATCACGCTGGCGGGTGCGCTGCAGCTGCGTGGCCTCATCGACATCCACGACTAATACCCGATCGGCCTGATGCTGCAGACCATTTTCTACCAGCAGCGGCACTACCCACATGACGTAAGGCGAAGCTGCCTGCGCCTTCAGCTGCTGGGTACGGGCGTTAATCAGCGGGTGCAGCAGTTGATTGAGCCAGTTTTTCTCTTGCGGCTGCTGGAAAATAATTTCCCGCAGCCGCGCGCGGTAAAGCGTGCCTTCTGCGGTCAGAATCGATTCTCCGTGGCGTTTCACAATCGCATTGAGCGCAGGTGTGCCCGGTTCAACCACCTCGCGGGCAATCACATCGGCATCAATGATGTCGACGTTCAGCGCGGCAAAAGCGTTAGCAATGGTGCTTTTACCACTACCAATGCCGCCGGTCAGTGCAACGGTAAAAGGCATAGCGTTCTCTCAACATTTTCTCATCTGCCGCAGCGTGATGAGAGCCCGATCACAATCGGTTTTCTCAGCTAAATTTAACGGATTGTAGCTTAAATAAAGTGAAATTCGCAGTCTTGTCGCGGAACGAATGGCGCGTATGATAACGACACTGGAGCCGTGAGCGCTACCCGAACTGCGGTTCGTCGTCACTAACCAGGACACTCTGCTATGCGTATCGAAGAAGATGTAAAACTGGGCTTTAAAGATGTATTGATCCGCCCGAAACGCTCCACGCTGAAAAGCCGTTCTGAGGTTGAGCTGGAACGCACGTTCACCTTCAAACATTCAGGCCTCGCCTGGTCCGGCGTTCCGGTGATTGCCGCCAACATGGATACCGTCGGCACCTTTACCATGGCCGAAGCGCTGGCTGGCTTTAACGTGCTGACCGCCGTTCACAAGCACTACAGTGTTGAAGCGTGGCAAACCTTTATCCAGCGCGTACCGGCTACAGTGCTCAGCCACGTGATGGTCTCCACCGGCACCTCAGAAGCAGATTTCACAAAGTTAAGCGCGATCCTCGCGCTGTCGCCCCAGCTCAATTTTATCTGTATTGATGTGGCAAACGGCTACTCCGAGCACTTTGTTGCCTTCCTGCAGCGCGCGCGGGAAAGCTTCCCGGGGAAAACCATTTGTGCCGGGAATGTGGTGACCGGTGAAATGGTCGAAGAGCTGATTCTGTCCGGGGCCGACATTGTGAAGGTGGGAATCGGTCCGGGTTCGGTCTGCACCACGCGCGTCAAAACCGGCGTTGGCTACCCGCAACTCTCAGCGGTGATTGAGTGTGCTGATGCGGCGCACGGCCTCGGTGGGCAGATTGTCAGTGACGGCGGTTGCGCCGTGCCGGGCGATATCGCCAAGGCGTTCGGCGGCGGCGCTGACTTCGTGATGCTCGGCGGCATGCTGGCGGCGCACGATGAGTGCGAAGGCACTCTTGTTGAAGAGCAGGGCGAGCAGTTCATGCTGTTCTACGGCATGAGCTCCGAATCCGCGATGAAACGTCATGTGGGCGGTGTGGCGGGCTACCGCGCCGCAGAAGGTAAAACCGTTCGTCTGCCGCTGCGTGGACCGGTCGCGGAGACGGTGAAAGATATCCTCGGCGGGCTGCGCTCGGCCTGTACTTACGTTGGCGCAGAGCGCCTGAAAGAGTTGACCAAACGCACCACCTTTATTCGTGTGGCAGAGCAGGAAAACCGCGTCTTTAACCGCTGATGTGCCGCAACGGGCGCCGCGTGCGCCCGTTTAACGTATGGCGTCTCCCAGACCAAATACCGGCAGATACATGGCAATCACCAGCGTGCCGACAATGCCGCCAATCACCACCATCATCAACGGCTCCAGCGAAGCGGCGAGGCTGTCTGCGCGCGTCAGCGTTTGCGCTTCGTGCCACTCCGCCAGCCGCGCCAGCATCACATCCAGCGCACCGGCCTCTTCACCGACGCGGATCAGCTGAGCGCAAAGCGGCGTAAACAGCGGATATCCCTGTAGCGCCTGATGCAGCGGCGCGCCAGCGGCAATATGCTGCTGTAACGCCACGATGGCATCGCGCCACAGTCGTGCGGCCAGCGTCACTTCTACCGCCTGCAGGCTTTGCAGCAGCGTCAGTCCGGCCTGCTGCGTCAGTTGCAGAATCGCGTATATCTGGCTGAGCTGACCGCCGCGCCACAACGGGGCCAGCAGCGGAAGCCGCAGCAGCCACTGCTGACAGCGCTTTTGCCACGCAACGGATCGTCGGTAGGTCAGACGCGCCAGCCACCCGGACGCCACACCGCACAACAGCAGCGGCAGCGCCGCCTGCTGCAACAGTGCTGACAGCGCCATCACGCCGGCGGTAAAGGCCGGCAGCGGTGCGTCAAAGCTGGCGTACACCGCAACAAATTCCGGCAGTACAAACAGCAGCATCCCGGCGCTGACCGCCAGCGCCACCAGCAGGATAAACAGCGGATAGCGCAACGCTTTCACCACTTTCTGGCGCAGAAACTGTTGCCTGCTCTGCTGTAGTGCCAGCTGGCGGCAGCACTCGTCCAGTTGCCCGGTCAGCTCACCAACCTGCATCAGTGCAGGAAACAGCGGCGGGAAAATATCCGGCCAGGCGCGCAGCGCCTGAGAAAACGGCTCTCCGGCCATGACCCGCTGTTGCAGAAGGCTCAGCAGCACGCGCCAGCCTGCATGAGGATGGCCGCTGGCCAGCAATGTCAGACTCTCCGCCAGCGGCAGCCCGGCTTTCAGCAACGTCGCCAGCTGGCGCATCAGGTCAATTTTCTGCTGCCACTTCCAGTCACGCGCGCGCCAGCATTTCCCGCGCTGCCAGCTCACCACCAGCATGCCGCGATCGCCCAGCTGGCCGAGCAGGGCATCCTGCGTGGGCTGCAGCGACTCGCCCTCCTGCAGCAGGCCCATGCTGTCCAGTGCCTGCCAGTGAAACTGGTAGCGATTAGCCATTGCCAAGGCCCACCACGCGCTGCATCTCCTCGAATGAGGTGTCACCGCGGCTCACCGCTTCCAGCCCGGCGGTCAGCAGCGTTTTCATTCCCTGCTCCGCAGCCAGCGTCAGCAGGTGCTCCAGCGGCATATCAGCCGAGATGGCGTTCTGCAACCTGCTGCTCATCGGCAGGATTTCAAACAGCGCCAGGCGGCCGTAATAACCCGAGAAGCAGTGATCGCAGCCGGGGGCACGCCAGGTTTGCAGCGTGCCGGGCCACATGTCGCCAGGCAGATGGGCAATCGCCTGGCCCGGCTGACGGCAGTGCACGCACAAACGGCGCACCAGCCGCTGCGCCACCACCAGCTGTAGCGCCGGGCCAAGCAGATAGCCGGGAATGTCCATCTGCCGTAAGCGGGTCAGGGTTTCGGCCGTCGAGTTGGTGTGCAAAGTCGAGAGCACCAGATGTCCGGTCTGCGCCGCTTTTACGGCGATGCTGGCGGTTTCAGCATCACGGATTTCACCGATCATTATGACGTCCGGATCCTGCCGCAGCAGCGCGCGCAGGACGCGGTTAAAGTCGAGACCGCTCCGTGGCTGTACCTGCGTCTGGTTAATCCCCTGTAGCGGAATTTCCAGCGGGTCCTCCACGCTGCAGACGTTTTTCTCCGGCACGTTGAGGGCGCTCAGACTGCTGTAAAGCGTAAAGGTTTTGCCGCTGCCGGTTGGGCCGGTGACCAGAATCAGCCCCTGCGGTTTGGCCAGCGCGTTTTTCAGCAGGCGCAGCTGTGGCGCCGGCATGCCCAGCTTATCGAGCGCAATGGCGCTGTTTTCGCTTTGCAGCAGGCGCACCACCGCTTTTTCGCCCTGGCTGACCGGCAGGGTCGACAGGCGGAACGCCGCCGGTTTGTCATCCATCTCCAGACTGAACTGGCCATCCTGCGGCAGCCGACGCTCCGCGATATCCAGACCGCCGAGAATTTTCAACCGTGCCAGCACGGCGGCGGGTGGGGCATCCGGTAACTGCGGCAGCGGATGCAGCACGCCGTCAATCCGCAGCCGCACGCGCAGCCCGTGACGCTGCGGTTCAAAGTGCACATCGGAGGCGCGTCGCTGTATGGCCTGGCGCAGAATCTGATCCACCGCGTGAATGGCGGACTCGGCGCTGGCCTGTTCGCGCGGTGCCGCACTGCTTTCTGGCTGGTGCAGCAGCTGCTCCAGCCGTGCGGCGGGCCAGCACTCAACCTCGACTGCGCACTGGCTGGCAAACTGCAGCGCCTCTAACAACAGCGGGTCTGGCGCGTCCGCGACCGCCACGCGCAAGTGCGTGGCGTCATGGTGCAGTATCACGGCCTGATAGCGGGCACACAGCGCCTGCAGGGCGCTATCCGGCTTATCCATTGTTTTCTTCCTTGTCGGCAAAGCGGAACTGCTCAAGGCAGCTGTCGCGCAGGCTGGTGTTGTCGCTGGTGCAGCTGCGTTGCCAGCTGAGTGCGCCTTCCGCCGCATTCCATATCGGCAACATTGCAACGGTTAACCCCGTCAGGCTCTCCTGGCCGGTCAGCGTAATGGCACCATTCACCACGCTCAGGTTCGCCACATAGCGTGAGCCTTTGGCGGCGGGAATACCGCGCTCGCCGGCCTGACACTGCGCCGGTCCGCCGCGCTCGATGGCGCACAGCTCCACGGCAGTTTTATAGGGCACCATGGTTTGCAGCATGTCGGTCAGCGCGGCACGTTGCAGATAATTTTGGTAAGCGGGCAGGCCAATAGCGCTGAGGATGGCGACGATACCGATGACAATCATCAGCTCGATCAGGGTAAAACCGCGTTGTTTATCCATAATGAGGCTCCTTGTTGTGGAGCCGCAACGGTAAGAAAGGGCGGGCAAAAGCGGAAGGGGGCGCGTTTCAATCCCGGAAAGGGGCGCGCAGACAATGTGGCGCGTTACAGGCGAAGCCACATGATGATGGACGCCGGCTCGCAATTTGCCGCCAGCGCCGGCGGCATGGCCTTACGTCAGACTTCGCGAAAACGCATCGACAGATCCAGCGCCTGCACGTGCTTAGTCAGCGCGCCCACCGAGACATAATCCACTCCGGTGGCGGCAATCTGCGGCAGCGTCGTCTCCGTCACGTTGCCGGACACCTCCAGCAGCGCGCGCTTCGCCGTCAGCGTAACCGCCTGCTGCATCATCGCCAGCGTGAAGTTATCCAGCATGATGATGTCGGCGCCGGCCGCCAGCGCCAGTTGCAGTTCGCTGAGACTTTCCACTTCCACCTCGACCGGCACATCCGGGTGCAGCCACAGGGCTTTCTCCACCGCTTTACTGACCGAACCGCTGGCAATGATGTGGTTTTCTTTAATCAGGAAAGCGTCGGACAGGCCCAGGCGATGATTCTGCCCGCCGCCGCACAGCACCGCATACTTAAGCGCGGTGCGCAGGCCGGGCAGGGTTTTGCGCGTATCCAGCAGCTGGGTATTGCTGCCAGACAAGAGCGCCACATAGCGGTTCACGGCTGTCGCTACGCCGGAGAGCGTCTGCACAAAGTTCAACGCGGTGCGTTCTGCCGTCAGCAGCAACCGCGCCGGTCCCTGTAATTCAAACAGCAGCTGATCGGCCACCAGCGGTTGGCCGTCTTCGACGTGCCAGGTAATGGAAACGTTATTGCCCAGCTGGATAAACACCTCTTCCACCCAGCGTTTACCACAGAAAACACCGGCTTCGCGGGTGATAACGCGCGCTTCAGCCTGCGCCGCCTGCGGCAATAGCTGGGCGGTGATGTCGCGGTCAGCGTCAACGTCACCGCCTAAATCCTCCTGAAGCGCGCGCGCCACGGTTTCCGGGATATCCAGCTGAATACGTTTAAGCAATTCCTGACGACGATGTTCGGGATTATAACGACGCGACACCATGATTTTGCGGCTCCACCCTGCGGATTACGTGCGCTCACCTTAGCCTGATTTTGCAGCTATTGCCAGACACGCTAAGTGAAATGTTTAGTATCCTTAACTTGCTGATGCCATAACGCATTAAGTCACAAGCAGCGAGGTGGAATCATGGTATTCTCAGCCAGATTTTGTTCAGGATAACAGGCATGAAACTGGAACACGGCTGGATCACGAGCGCACGCAAGGTGCCGTCGCCGCACTTCAATGCACGGCCGGATAACGAAGCGCCGTCGCTGCTGATCATTCATAACATCAGTCTGCCGCCGGGCGAATTTGGCGGTCCGTGGATTGACCGGCTGTTCACCGGTACGCTACCGGCTGATGCGCATCCCTATTTTGCGGATATCGCCCAGTTACGCGTGGCGGCGCACTGTCTGATCCGCCGTGACGGTGAGCTGGTACAGTATGTTTCCTTTGACCAGCGCGCCTGGCATGCCGGCATTTCGCAGTTTGCCGGACGGGAAAACTGCAACGATTTTTCCATGGGCATTGAGCTGGAAGGTACCGATACGCTGCCCTACACCGATGCCCAGTACGCTACGCTGCAGCAGGTTACCCACCTGCTGATGCAGCATTATCCGCTGACGCCGCAGCGTATCACCGGTCACAGCGATGTTGCGCCGGAACGCAAGACCGATCCCGGTCCGGCATTTGACTGGATACGCTATAAACAGGCTATCGGGCAGGAGCACCCCTGACACCGCAGGAGCAGGTATGACGTTGTTTAGTTTGTTGTTAGTTTTGGGTTGGGAACGCCTTTTTAAATTAGGTGAACACTGGCAGCTGGATCATCGGCTTGAGCCGCTGTTTCGCGGTCGCCAGCGCTTCTCGTTGCTGCGTACGCTGCTGATGACCGTGATCGCCATGCTGCTGGTCTGGCTGGTGGTGTGGAGCCTGAAGGGCATTCTGTTTGGCGTGGCGCAGCTGCTGTTCTGGATTGTGGTCGGTTTGTTGTGTATTGGTGCCGGCTCGGTGCGGCTGCATTATCACCAGTATCTTAAAGCGGCGAGCCACGATGATGAAGCGGCCCATCAGGCGATGGCGGCAGAGCTGACGCTGATTCACGGCGTGCCGGTTGACTGTAGCGAGCGCGAATTTCTGCAGGCGCTGCAAAACGCGCTGATCTGGATTAATTTCCGCTTCTATCTTGCGCCGCTGTTCTGGTTTGTGGTCGGTGGCCCGTATGGGCCAGTGTTGCTGGTGGGGTATGCGTTTCTGCGCGCCTGGCAGAGCTGGCTGGCAAAACACCGTTCCCCGCTGGAACGCGCACAGTCCGGCATCGATCGCATTCTGCACGTGCTGGACTGGATTCCGGTGCGGCTGGCCGGTGTGGCTTATGCGCTGCTCGGCCATGGCGAGCGTGCGCTGCCGGCATGGTTTGCCGCGCTCAGCGATGTGCATCGTCCACAGTATCAGGTGCTGACCAGCCTGGCGCAGTTCTCGCTGGCGCGCGATCCGCATCTGGATAAAGTGGAAACGCCACGGGTCGCCGTGGCGCTGGCCAAACGCGTTTCGCTGGTGCTGGTCGTGGTAGTGGCGCTGCTGACTATCTACGGCACGTTAGTGTGATCGGCAGGCGGCACGCCGAAATCCGGTGTGCCGTCTTCGCGCCAGGCAAAATATTTAAGCCGCGTATGGCGGTTGGGATCCCACAGCGGATCGCCCTCAATTTCGGTGTAATTCCGTGCGTGATACACCAGTACATCCCGTCCTGCTTCATCCACGGTAAAACTGTTATGCCCCGGACCGTACTGATGATTATCCCAGCTGGTGGCAAATACCGGCCGCGCCGATTTATGCCATGCGCTGATGTCGAGCGGATCGGCCTGCGCGTCAATACTCAGTATGCCGAGGCAGTAATTTTCATCCGTGGCGCTGGCTGAGTAGGTGACAAACAGCCGCTCGCCATGGCGAATCACCGCCGGTCCCTCATTAACGCTAAAGCCGGCACACTCCCACTCATACTCCGGCCGGCTGAGCATCAGCGGCTGGGTTTTCAGCGTCCACGGATTCAGTAATTCCGCCAGATAAAGGTTGGAGTTACCGGGAATCGCCGGATCTTTTTGCGCCCACAGGTACCAGTTTTTACCCTGATGCACGAAGTGGGTGGCGTCAAGGGCGAAGGTATCGAGGTGGGTTTGCACGCGGCGGCACGGCTGCCAGTGACCGCTGAGTGGATCGGCATCATCACATACCAGCGCGTACATACGGTGCTGAAACAGCCCCTCTTTGATTTCGCGGGACGGCGCGGCGGCAAAGTAAATCACCCACTGGCCATTAATCAGGTGCAGTTCCGGTGCCCAGATCAGGGCGCTGCAGGGACCGCTTTCCGGTTTACGCCACACGGTAGTGGTCGGGGCGGTAATCAGGCCGTTAAGCGTGCTGGCATAGCGCAGCTCCAGTCGATCGTACTCGGGCACCGAAGCGATAAAGTAGTAGCCATCGCCGTGGCGCAAAATAAACGGATCGGCACGTTGCGTAATAAACGGGTTAGGCCAGCTCATTTAATTTCTCCTGGTTGTGAGGTTGCGCGGCGAACAGGGGCGGACAGGTCATGGAAGTTGGCGCGACGCAGGGCGAGATCCTGCTGGATGGTGCGCATCAGCGCGCGGTCCACTTTCAGCAGGCGCACCACGCCGGCGGTGATCAGATAGCCGACGCCGGGGATCAGGGTAAACAGCAGCACAATGCCGTTGAGCGCGCTGGCAGACTGCTGTTTCGCTGCTGCGTCATAGCCATACATCGACAATAAAAACCCGACCATGGCACCCGCTACCGCCAGTCCGACCTTGAGGAAAAACAGGTTGCCGGAGAAGCTGATCCCGGTGATGCGTTTACCGGTTTTCCATTCGCCGTAGTCATCGACATCAGCCATCAGCGACCAGTGCAGCGGTGACGGGATTTGGTGCAGGATGTTCAGCAGGAAATAAGCAATTACCACGGTGACGGTGGCGTGCGGATCGATCCAGTAAAAGCCGCTGGAGAATAGCGCCAGCGCAATATTGGTCCAGAAAAACACCTTGAGCTTGCACCAGCGATCGGTGAGGACTTTCGCCAGTGTGCTGCCCAGCATCATGCCGATGACGCCCAGGCTGATAAACAGCGTGGCAAAGTGCGTCGACTGGCCCATCACCCAGGTGACGTAATACATGGTGGCGGCCATGCGAATAAAACCGGGACAGACATTACAGAACGTCAGCAGCAGAATGCGCACCCACTGATCGTTCTTCCATACATCGCGCAAATCTTTCTTCAGATCATCGTTGCTCGGTACCGCCGGGCGAATACGCTCGCGCACCGTGGCAAAACAGAACAGAAACATCACCAGGCCAATCAGCGCCAGCACGCTCATCGCCAGCTGATAGCCGCGCGCTTTGTTGTCGCCGCCAAACCACTCGGCCATCGGCAGCAGCGACAGCGAGAGGATCAGCGTGGCGATGCCCACCATGACAAAGCGGTATGACTGGCAGGAGACGCGTTCACCGGGATCGTTAGTGATGACGCCGCCCAGCGAGCAGTAAGGAATATTGATGGCGGTGTAAGTCAGCGACATCAGGAAATAGGTGACAAATGCCCAGATCACCTTGTTTTCATAACTCCAGTCCGGGGTGGTAAACATCAGCACGCTGAACAGCACGTAGGGCAGCGATATCCACAGCAGCCACGGGCGAAAGCGTCCCCAGCGGCTCTGCGTGCGGTCGGCAATCGCGCCCATTATCGGGTCGGTCACCGCATCCAGCACCCGTACTGACAGCAACAGCGTGCCGACCAGCGCCGGAGCAAGGCCAAATACGTCGGTGTAGAAGTAGTTGAGGAACAGCATGATGGCACCGCCGATCATGTTGCATCCGGCGTCACCCATGCCGTATCCCAGTTTTTCTCTGAACGAGAGGGCTGCTCCTTTCATCAGTCGTCTCCTGCGACAAGTGGAGCAAAAATTATCAGCGTTAAATCAGTAACCTGGTGGGGAACAATCGGTCAGGATGATGGACAAAATACGCGGGCGGGCAAAAGTGTGAAGCGGATCGGCCCGGCAGCAGCGTGCCGGGCCCGGTGAAGCATCAGGCTTTCTGTACCCGATTTTTAACGGTATAACCCACGGCCAGCACCAGCAGCCACACCGGAATCAGCCACACTGAAATCGCCATACCTGGCGTCATCAGCATGATCACCAGAATGGCCGCCAGGAACAGCAGGCAGATCCAGTTACCCAGCGGATACAGCACCGCCCTGAAACGGGTGGTCACGCCCTGCTGGTCTTTTTTCTTGCGGAATTTCAGGTGCGCGAGGCTGATCATCGCCCAGTTGATGACCAGCGCGGAGACCACCAGCGACATCAGCAGGCCGAAGGCTTCGCCCGGCATCAGATAGTTAATCAACACGCACAGCGCAGTGGCTACTGCCGAGACCAGAATGGTCGCCACCGGCACACCACGACGATCCACTTTCAGCAGCGCTTTTGGCGCGTTGCCCTGCTGCGCCAGGCCGAACAGCATGCGGCTGTTACAGTAAACGCAGCTGTTATACACCGACAGCGCGGCGGTCAGGATCACCACGTTGAGCGCATTCGCCACCAGCGCATCGCCCAGTTCGTGGAAAATCAGTACAAACGGGCTGGTCTCTTCGGTGACGCGCGTCCATGGCAGCAGGGACAGCAGTACCGCCAGTGAGCCGATGTAGAAAATCAGGATACGCCACAGCACCTGGTTGGTGGCTTTAGGGATGCTCTCTTGCGGATTGTCGGCTTCAGCGGCGGTGATCCCCACCAGTTCAAGGCCACCGAAGGAGAACATGATGATCGCCATCATCATCACCAGCCCGCTGACGCCGTGTGGCAGGAAACCGCCCTGGTTCCACAGGTTGCTGACGCTGGCCTGTGGGCCGCCGTTGCCGCTAAACAGCAGCCAGCCGCCAAACAGGATCATACCGATGACCGCCACCACTTTGATAATCGCGAACCAGAACTCCATCTCACCGAACACTTTGACGTTGGTCAGGTTGATGGCGTTGATCACCACAAAGAAGATAGCCGCAGTGGCCCAGGTGGGGAATTCCGGCCACCAGAACTGAATATATTTGCCGACGGCGGTGAGTTCAGCCATCGCCACCAGCACATACAGCACCCAGTAGTTCCAGCCGGAGGCAAAGCCGGCAAAGTTGCCCCAGTATTTATAGGCGAAGTGGCTAAAGCTGCCGGCCACCGGCTCTTCCACCACCATTTCGCCGAGCTGGCGCATGATCAGGAAGGCAATAAAACCGGCGATGGCATAGCCGAGAATCACGGCCGGACCGGCCGATTTAATCACTGATGCGCTGCCCAGAAACAGACCGGTACCGACGGCACCGCCCAGCGCAATCAGCTGAATATGGCGATTTTTCAGGCCGCGATGCAGCGTTTCGCCATGCTGTTGTTCCATACAAACCTCATGATGTTGTTATTGTGCACCTGCAGTGCGCGCACTGTAAGGCTGTTCTATCTGTGTACGTTTTTCTTTACGGTATCCGGCGGGCTGTGTGCAAGCCTGAGCTACCCTGGCGACCAGAATAGTGATAAGCGCGCCGCTTTGCACCTGCTTTTGCTTTTTGTGCTGAGAGATGGCTGAAAAAGCAGCAGCATCCTCTGCGCTTCCCTTGCGCTATTTCTGCCATGAATAAGGCTTAAACACGAATAGCATTCGCTTATGGCTACGCAGCCTGGTGCGCGCTAATGCAGTGTAAGGTTTGGTAAAAGTGAAATCTGTTAACATTTGCCGCGCTGAGACGCTTTTCTGCCAGATCCCGGTAAGTTAGCGCACGGTAACCGGTGTCTGAGGTGAAAGTGTGCGGGGGGCCATATAGACACAAGGTGAATACTTTGTTACTTTACGGGCACCATTTTTCAATTGGTATTACCAATTTACTCCGGACGTTTGGCTCATAAGAAGGGATGATGGCCTATAGTAAAATTCGCCAACCCAAGCTCTCCGATGCAATCGAGCAGCAGCTGGAATCCCTGATTATGGAAGGGACGCTCCAGCCGGGTGAAAAACTGCTTCCCGAGCGTGAACTGGCCAAACAGTTTGATGTCTCACGTCCATCGCTGCGCGAAGCGATCCAGAGTCTGGAAGCCAAAGGCCTGCTGCTGCGCCGTCAGGGTGGTGGCACCTTCGTACAGCAGAATCTCTGGCAAAGCCTGAGCGACCCGCTGGTCGGCCTGCTTGCTGAACATCCTGAATCCCAGTTTGACCTGCTGGAAACCCGCCATGCGCTGGAAGGCGTTGCGGCCTACTACGCTGCGCTGCGCGGCACCGATGAAGACCTGCAGCGTATTCGCGACTGTCACGTCAACATCCAGCAGGCGCAGGACAGCGGCGATTTAGATGCTGAGGCCGATGCGGTCATGAAGTATCAGATCGCTGTCACAGAAGCCGCCCATAATGTGGTGCTGCTGCATTTGCTGCGTTCGATGGGCCCTATGCTGGAACAGAACGTCCGTCAGAATTTCGAATTGCTCTACGCTCGCCGCGAAATGCTGGCGAAAGTGAGCGGTCACCGCGCCAGTATCTTTGAGGCGATTGTGGCTCGTGAGCCAGAACAAGCACGCGAGGCATCCCATCGTCACCTGGCGTTCATTGAGGAAATCTTGCTGGACAGAAGTCGGGAGCAGAGCCGTCGTGAACGCTCCCTGCGTCGTTTACAGCAACGTAAGGAATAACGCACGGCAATGAACGTGCGACATAAACGACGGGCCTGTCTTCTTGTGCTGTGAATCAGAAGCAAAGCACAAGCAGACAGGCTCCTGATAATTCAACGTATTAGACACAGATAAGGAATACACCCCATGTCAGAACGTTTACAGAATGACGTGGATCCGATCGAAACTCGTGACTGGCTACAGGCGATCGAATCGGTCATCCGTGAAGAAGGTGTTGAGCGCGCGCAGTATCTGATTGATCAGGTATTGAGTGCTGCACGCAAAGGCGGTGTGAAAGTGGCAGCGGGCGGCAACGCCGTCAGCAACTACATCAACTCCATTGCGGTCGAAGATGAGCCGGAATATCCGGGGAACACCTCTCTTGAACGTCGTATCCGTTCCGCAATCCGCTGGAACGCCATTATGTCGGTTCTGCGTGCGTCGAAGAAAGATCTGGAGCTGGGTGGTCACCTGTCGTCTTTCCAGTCTTCTGCCACCATTTATGAAGTGTGCTTCAACCACTTCTTCCGCGCGCGTAGCGAGCAGGATGGCGGCGATCTGGTCTATTTCCAGGGCCACATTTCTCCGGGCATCTACTCGCGTGCGTTCCTTGAAGGACGCCTGACTGAAGAGCAGATGAACAACTTCCGTCAGGAAGTCCACGGCAACGGTCTCTCTTCCTATCCGCATCCAAAACTGATGCCGGACTTCTGGCAGTTCCCGACCGTGTCGATGGGTCTCGGCCCACTGAACGCCATCTATCAGGCGAAGTTCCTGAAATATCTGGAACACCGCGGCCTGAAAGATACCTCTAAGCAGACTGTTTACGCCTTCCTTGGCGATGGCGAGATGGACGAACCAGAATCCAAAGGGGCGATCACCATCGCTACCCGTGAGAAGCTGGATAACCTGGTGTTCATCATCAACTGTAACCTGCAGCGTCTCGACGGTCCGGTCACCGGTAACGGTAAGATCATCAACGAGCTGGAAGGCATCTTTGCCGGTGCTGGCTGGAACGTGATCAAAGTGATCTGGGGCGGACGCTGGGACGAGCTGCTGAAGAAAGACACCAGCGGCAAGCTGATTCAGCTGATGAACGAAACCGTTGACGGCGACTATCAGACCTTCAAATCACGCGACGGTGCGTACGTGCGCGAGCACTTCTTCGGTAAATACCCGGAGACCGCAGCGCTGGTGAAAGACTGGTCAGACGAAGAGATCTTCGCCCTGAACCGTGGTGGTCACGATCCGAAGAAAATCTACGCGGCCCTGAAGAAAGCGCAGGAGACCAAAGGTCAGCCAACGCTGATCCTGGCGCATACCATCAAAGGCTATGGTATGGGTGACACCGCGGAAGGTAAGAACATCGCGCACCAGGTTAAGAAGATGAACATGGATGGCGTTCGCTACATCCGCGATCGCTTCAACGTGCCAGTGGCTGACGACAAGATCGAACAGCTGCCGTATGTGACCTTCGAAAAAGGCTCAGAAGAGTACAACTACCTGCACGGCCAGCGCGAGAAGCTGGGCGGCTACTTGCCAACCCGTCAGGCTGAGTTCAGCGAAAAGCTGGAAATGCCGGCGCTGGAAGAGTTCAGTGCGCTGCTGGAAGAGCAGAGCAAAGAGATCTCCACCACCATCGCCTTCGTGCGTGCGCTCAATGTGATGCTGAAGAACAAGTCGATCAAAGATCGTCTGGTGCCGATCCTCGCGGACGAAGCGCGTACCTTTGGTATGGAAGGTCTGTTCCGTCAGATTGGTATCTACAGCCCGAACGGCCAGCAGTATACGCCGCAGGACCGTGAGCAGGTTGCTTACTATAAAGAAGACGAGAAAGGCCAGATTCTGCAGGAAGGGATCAACGAGCTGGGCGCAGGGTCTTCCTGGCTGGCGGCGGCGACCTCTTACAGCACCAACAACCTGCCGATGATTCCGTTCTACATCTACTATTCAATGTTTGGTTTCCAGCGCATCGGCGATCTGATGTGGCTGGCAGGCGACCAGCAGGCGCGCGGCTTCCTGGTGGGCGGCACGTCCGGTCGTACCACGCTGAACGGCGAAGGTCTGCAGCACGAAGATGGTCACAGCCACATTCAGTCGCTGACTATCCCGAACTGTATCTCTTACGATCCGTCTTACGCGTACGAAGTGGCAGTCATCATGCATGACGGTCTGGTACGTATGTACGGCGAAGCGCAGGAAAATATTTACTACTACATCACCACGCTGAACGAAAACTACCACATGCCTGCGATGCCGCAGGGTGCGGAAGAGGGTATCCGTAAGGGTATCTACAAGCTGGAGACGGTAGAAGGCAGCAAAGGCAAAGTGCAGCTGCTGGGCTCAGGTTCTATCCTGCGTCACGTGCGCGAAGCGGCACAGATCCTGGCGAAGGATTACGGCATCGGTTCTGACGTCTACAGCGTGACCTCGTTCACCGAGCTGGCACGCGACGGTCAGGATTGTGAGCGCTGGAACATGCTGCACCCAACGGAAACTCCACGCGTACCGTACATCGCTCAGGTGATGAACGACGCGCCGGCGGTGGCATCGACCGACTACATGAAGCTGTTCGCAGAGCAGGTTCGCAGCTACGTGCCAGCCAGCGATTATCGCGTGCTGGGTACCGATGGTTTCGGCCGTTCAGACAGCCGCGAAAACCTGCGTCACCACTTCGAAGTGGATGCGTCATACGTAGTGGTGGCAGCCCTGGGTGAACTGGCTAAACGCGGCGAAATCGAGAAGAAAGTGGTGGCGGATGCGATCGCGAAATTCAACATCGATGCCGATAAAGTTAACCCGCGTCTGGCTTAAGAGGTAAGAGAGTAATGGCTATCGAAATTAACGTACCGGATATCGGGTCAGACGAAGTTGAAGTCACCGAGATTCTGGTCAGGGTGGGTGACAAGGTTGAAGCCGAACAGTCGCTGATCACCGTGGAAGGCGATAAAGCCTCGATGGAAGTGCCTTCGCCGCAGGCCGGCGTGGTTAAAGAGATCAAAATCGCGACCGGTGACAAAGTGAATACCGGTTCACTGATCATGATTTTCGACGCCGAAGGTGCAGCTGCTGCGGCACCGGCCGCCGAAGAGAAACCAGCGGAAGCCGCACCTGCTGCGGCCGCCGCCAGCGAAGCGAAAGACGTTAACGTACCGGATATCGGCGGCGACGAAGTCGAAGTCACTGAAATTCTGGTTAAAGTGGGCGACAAAGTGGCGGCTGAGCAATCGCTGATCACCGTCGAAGGCGACAAAGCCTCCATGGAAGTGCCTGCACCGTTTGCCGGTGTGGTGAAAGAGATCAAAATCGCCACGGGCGACAAGGTGAACACCGGTTCACTGATCATGATCTTTGAAGCCGAAGGCGCGGCGCCAGCAGCGGCTGCCAAACCTGCCGTGAAAGAAGCGGCGGCCTCCGCGCCAGCCGCGGCTGCGGGTGCCAAAGACGTTAACGTCCCGGATATCGGCGGCGACGAAGTGGAAGTCACCGAAGTGCTGGTCAAAGTAGGCGATAAAGTTGAGGCTGAGCAGTCACTGATCGTGGTGGAAGGCGATAAAGCGTCAATGGAAGTTCCGGCGCCGTTTGCCGGTACGGTTAAAGCGCTGAAAGTGGCTACCGGCGATAAAGTCAGCACCGGTTCGCTTATCATGGTGTTCGAAGTAGAAGGCGCTGCGCCGGCTGCTGCGGCACCGGATGCGAAACAGGAAGCTGCACCCGCTGCAGAAGCCAAACCGGCTGCTGCAGCTGCGCCAGCAGCGGCGAAAGCCGATGTGAAGAGCGAATTTGCTGAAAACGACGCTTACGTGCACGCCACGCCGGTGATTCGTCGCCTGGCGCGCGAGTTCGGTGTTAACCTGGCGAAAGTCAAAGGCACCGGCCGTAAAGGTCGCATCCTCAAAGAGGACGTGCAGGCTTACGTGAAAGACGCGGTGAAACGCGCTGAAGCGGCACCGGCTGCGGCCGCAGGCGGCGGTATTCCGGGCATGCTGCCATGGCCGAAAGTGGACTTCAGCAAGTTCGGCGAAATCGAAGAAGTGGAACTGGGTCGTATCCAGAAAATCTCGGGCGCTAACCTGAGCCGTAACTGGGTAATGATTCCGCATGTGACCCATTTCGACAAAACCGATATCACCGATCTGGAAGCGTTCCGTAAGCAGCAGAATGCGGAAGCCGAGAAGCGCAAGCTGGACGTGAAGTTCACCCCGGTGGTGTTCATCATGAAAGCGGTCGCCGCGGCACTGGAGCAGATGCCACGTTTCAACAGCTCGCTGTCGGAAGATGGCCAGAAGCTGACGCTGAAAAAGTACATCAACATCGGTGTGGCGGTCGATACGCCAAACGGTCTGGTGGTTCCGGTGTTCAAAGACGTGAACAAGAAAGGCATCACTGAGCTGTCGCGTGAGCTGATGGCGACGTCGAAGAAAGCGCGTGATGGCAAACTGACTGCCAGCGATATGCAGGGCGGCTGCTTCACCATCTCCAGCCTTGGCGGCCTGGGCACCACGCACTTCGCGCCAATTGTTAACGCGCCGGAAGTGGCTATCCTCGGGGTGTCTAAGTCGGCGATGGAGCCGGTGTGGAACGGCAAAGAGTTCGCTCCGCGCCTGATGATGCCGATTTCGCTGTCGTTCGACCACCGCGTCATCGACGGTGCGGATGGTGCGCGCTTCATCACCATCATTAACAATATGCTGTCTGATATTCGCCGTCTGGTGATGTGACGTTAATCAAGGCCGGCAAATGCCGGCCTTGTTGTAAGCATTCGGAGTTGCCGCGGTTGGCAGTTTGTTAACAATTCTGTAAACTCTCGCGGTGAAATGTCCCGGTGGAGATAGGGCATCAAGAGCCTGGGAAAGGGTCGCTTTTGACCGCCGGCAATCTAACAAGAGGTCATGATGAGTACAGAGATTAAAACTCAAGTCGTGGTACTTGGGGCAGGTCCTGCAGGTTACTCTGCAGCCTTCCGTTGCGCTGATTTAGGTCTGGAAACCGTACTGGTAGAGCGCTACAGCACCCTCGGTGGTGTCTGTCTGAACGTCGGCTGTATCCCGTCAAAAGCGCTGCTGCACGTGGCGAAAGTCATCGAAGAAGCTAAGGCTCTGGAAGAGCACGGTATCGTGTTTGGCCAGCCGCAGACTGACATCAACAAAATCCGTACCTGGAAAGAGAAAGTCATCACTCAGCTGACCGGCGGTCTGGCTGGCATGGCAAAAGGCCGCAAAGTGAAAGTGGTCAACGGTCTGGGTAAATTCACCGGTGCCAATACGCTGGTGGTAGAAGGGGAAGGTGGCGCAACCACCATCAACTTTGACAACGCCATCATCGCTGCAGGCTCGCGTCCAATCGAACTGCCTTTCATTCCACATAACGATCCGCGCGTGTGGGACTCTACCGATGCGCTGGAGCTGAAAGAAGTTCCGAAGCGTCTGCTGGTTATGGGTGGTGGCATCATCGGTCTGGAGATGGGTACCGTCTACCATGCGCTGGGTTCAGAGATCGACGTGGTCGAGATGTTTGACCAGGTGATCCCGGCCGCCGATAAAGACGTGGTGAAAGTGTTCACCAAGCGTATCAGCAAGAAATTCAACCTGATGCTGGAAACCAAAGTCACCGCGGTAGAAGCGAAAGACGACGGTATCTACGTATCCATGGAAGGTAAAAAAGCGCCGGCTGAACCACAGCGTTACGACGCAGTGCTGGTGGCGATTGGCCGTGTACCGAACGGTAAAGGTCTGGATGCTGGCAAAGCAGGCGTGGAAGTGGACGATCGCGGCTTTATCCGCGTCGACAAACAGATGCGCACCAACGTGCCACACATCTATGCTATCGGTGACATCGTCGGTCAGCCAATGCTGGCGCACAAAGGCGTGCACGAAGGTCACGTGGCGGCAGAAGTGATTTCCGGTCTGAAGCACTACTTCGACCCGAAAGTGATCCCTTCTATCGCTTATACCGAGCCAGAAGTGGCCTGGGTGGGTCTGACCGAGAAAGAAGCCAAAGAGAAAGGCATCAGCTACGAAGTGTCCACCTTCCCGTGGGCGGCATCGGGCCGTGCTATCGCGTCTGACTGTGCAGACGGTATGACCAAACTGATCTTCGACAAAGAGACGCACCGTGTTATTGGTGGCGCGATTGTCGGTACCAACGGCGGCGAGCTGCTGGGTGAAATCGGTCTGGCTATCGAGATGGGTTGTGATGCCGAAGATATCGCGCTGACCATCCACGCGCACCCAACCCTGCACGAATCGGTTGGCCTGGCGGCGGAAGTGTTTGAAGGTAGCATTACTGACCTGCCAAATCCGAAAGCGAAAAAGAAATAATTTCGCCTGAGGCTTAGGTTAATTAACGGCTCCTGTAAGGAGCCGTTTTTTTATTAATTGAAAACGTAAGTTGAATAGATAAAAGTGGGCGCAGGAGCATCACCTTAAACGATGCCGGAATAGCGGAGGAAACCCTCCGCTATTGAAGTTTACTGTTGTGCTTCGTAAGCCATGACAGCCGATAATTCAGCCGCGAATATCCGCAATCGTAATTCACACAGTGAACTGCGATTTGCCAGGCATAAACCTAACAGGATGAGCCCGCTGATAATCAGCGTGCTGAATTTCACCTTCATAATCACTTACTCCTTGCATTAGCACGAGCAAGCCACTACCCTTACACTGTCTGGGTGTTTTGGGTAGTGGCTCACCCGTGCGGTTAATGAAAATTAATCGCACGGTTCACCTTCCACCATCCACCCCAATTTCTTTTGCAGATCTTAAGGCAGATAGCCTCAAGCGCCCGCAGGCAGTCTACGCTATTTATTTATCATTTCCTCTTTTATTTTTTATCTCTTTTTTAAATCGCAGTTATTTTTTAAGGGTGTATTTTAATTGAGTGACTAAGTTTAAAGATTCATTTAAACCGGCACTGCGTTGATAATTAATTAGATGTGCGCAAGGCATTGCGTTCAATATTTATCAGGTGATTTGGTATTAATTTTTCCTCAGGAAAACGTGTGTGGGAAGCTGAACGGTAGCCGTTTAGTGCAAGCGCATCAGCACATAACCAAAAGTGAATGAACCGGCCTGAAAGGGGATTGCAGGTTATGGATTCGCTTTATGAAGGCCGGATGCAACAAATTATGCGCTACAACCTGGCTCCGCTGGCTATCGGCACAGGCGCGAACAGGCACTACCAGAGCCGCTCTGGCTTCTCTCCTGGCGCAAAGCGCAGACAAATCTGCTAAATAACGCGCGGATGTTGCTTTTTTGTAAACGGATTAACAATCAGCCGAAATCCTGCTATGCTGGCCGACGCAGAACCGGGCACCTCACCCTACTGTTTGACAGCATCAACAGGTGCACCGGAAAGCTATACAATGAGAGCGAGGAGAACGTCGTGCTAGAAGAATACCGTAAGCACGTTGCCGAGCGTGCTGCCCAGGGAATCGTACCTAAGCCGTTAGATGCTTCCCAGATGGCCGCGCTGGTTGAACTGCTGAAAAACCCGCCAGCGGGTGAAGAAGAATTCCTGACTGACCTGCTGGTCAACCGTGTCCCGCCGGGTGTTGATGAAGCGGCGTATGTAAAAGCCGGATTCCTGGCAGCTATCGCAAAGGGCGAAGCCCACTCTCCTCTGGTCACTCGTGAAAAAGCAGTCGAACTGCTGGGCACCATGCAGGGCGGCTACAACATCCATGCGCTGATCGAGGCGCTTGACGATGAGGCTCTGGCACCGATTGCCGCTGAAGCACTGTCCCACACGCTGCTGATGTTCGATAACTTCTACGACGTCGAAGAGAAAGCCAAAGCGGGTAATCCCCACGCGAAGAAAATCCTTCAGTCCTGGGCTGACGCGGAATGGTTCCTTAAGCGTCCTAAGCTGGCAGAAAAAATCACCACTACCGTGTTCAAAGTGACCGGCGAAACCAACACCGACGACCTCTCTCCGGCGCCGGATGCATGGTCACGTCCGGATATTCCACTGCACGCGCTGGCGATGCTGAAAAACCCACGTGACGGCATCGAACCCGACGATGTTGGCAACGTTGGCCCGATCAAACAGATTGAAGCACTGCAGCAGAAAGGCTTCCCGCTGACCTACGTCGGTGACGTGGTTGGTACCGGTTCTTCACGTAAGTCCGCGACCAACTCAGTGCTGTGGTTCATGGGTGACGACATTCCGTATGTGCCGAACAAAAAAGGCGGCGGTCTGTGCCTCGGCGGTAAAATTGCGCCGATCTTCTTCAACACCATGGAAGATGCTGGCGCGCTGCCGATCGAACTCGACGTTGAGCGCCTGAACATGGGCGATGTGATTGACGTTTACCCATACAAGGGTGAAGTACGCAATCACGAGACCAATGAACTGCTGGCGACCTTTGCGCTGAAAACCGACGTGCTGCTGGATGAAGTGCGCGCCGGTGGCCGTATTCCGCTGATTATCGGTCGCGGCCTGACCACCAAAGCGCGTGAGTCGCTGGGTCTGCCGCACAGCGATGTGTTCACCAAAGCCAAAGATGTGGCCGAAAGCAACCGTGGTTACTCGCTGGCGCAGAAAATGGTGGGCCGCGCCTGCGGCGTGGCAGGGATTCGTCCTGGCGCCTACTGTGAACCAAAAATGACCTCGGTCGGCTCTCAGGACACCACCGGTCCGATGACCCGTGATGAACTGAAAGATCTGGCGTGTCTGGGCTTCTCCTCCGATCTGGTGATGCAGTCCTTCTGTCACACCGCCGCTTATCCGAAGCCGGTCGATGTCACTACACACCACACGCTGCCGGACTTCATCATGAACCGTGGCGGTGTTTCGCTGCGTCCAGGCGATGGCGTGATTCACAGCTGGCTGAACCGTATGCTGCTGCCGGATACCGTCGGCACCGGCGGTGACTCACACACCCGCTTCCCGATTGGCATCTCGTTCCCGGCCGGTTCTGGTCTGGTGGCGTTTGCCGCGGCGACGGGCGTAATGCCTCTGGATATGCCGGAGTCAGTGCTGGTTCGCTTTAAAGGCGAAATGCAGCCGGGCATCACGCTGCGCGATCTGGTGCATGCGATTCCGCTGTACGCCATCAAGCAGGGCCTGCTGACCGTTGAGAAGAAAGGCAAGAAAAACATCTTCTCCGGTCGCGTGCTGGAAATCGAAGGTCTGCCGAAGCTGAAAGTTGAGCAGGCGTTTGAGCTGACCGATGCCTCGGCCGAGCGTTCTGCGGCGGGTTGTACCATCAAGCTGGATAAAGAGCCGATCATCGAGTATCTGAACTCCAACATCGTGCTGCTGAAGTGGATGATCTCCGAAGGTTACGGCGACCGTCGTACGCTGGAGCGCCGTATTCAGGGCATGGAAAAATGGCTGGCCGATCCGCAACTGCTGGAAGCCGATGCCGATGCGGAATACGCAGCGGTGATCGAAATCGATCTGGCGGAAATCAAAGAGCCAATCCTGTGTGCGCCGAACGATCCGGACGACGCACGCTGGCTGTCTGACGTGCAGGGCGAGAAGATCGACGAAGTGTTCATCGGTTCGTGCATGACCAACATCGGTCACTTCCGTGCGGCAGGCAAACTGCTGGACGCGCACAAAGGCCAGCTGCCGACCCGCCTGTGGGTGGCGCCGCCAACCAAGATGGATGCCGCGCAGCTGACGGAAGAGGGCTACTACAGCGTCTTTGGTAAAAGTGGTGCGCGTATCGAGATTCCGGGCTGTTCACTGTGCATGGGTAACCAGGCGCGCGTGAAAGACGGCGCGACGGTGGTTTCCACCTCGACCCGTAACTTCCCGAACCGTCTGGGTACCGGTGCCAATGTGTTCCTGGCATCAGCCGAGCTGGCCGCGGTCGCTTCCCTGCTGGGTAAACTGCCTACGCCGGACGAGTATCAGCAGTTTATGGTGCAGGTGGATAAAACCGCTGCCGATACCTACCGCTACCTGAACTTCGATCAGCTGGGCCAGTACACCGAAAAAGCGGATGGAGTGATTTTCCAGACCGCGGTGTAAAATACGCCTGCCAGTAAAAAAGGGACGAGCGCATCGTCCCTTTTTTTATGCGCTTTTTTCCCTCGCCGTCTCCAGGCATAATGCGAGCGCGATCCCACTTTCTTGCGCGCACTGCGCACAAAATGCACGAAAGCGTGCCGTCTGGCGCGCCACTGGTATGAGGCCAACATGGAATATGAATTTCTGCGTGACGTGACCGGTCAGGTCCGGGTGCGCATGTCGATGGACCACGAAGCGGTGGGGCACTGGTTCAATGAAGAAGTGAAAGAGAACTTTGCGCTGCTGGATGAAGTCGAAGCCGCGGTGCGTGCAGTCAAAGGCACACAGCAGCAGTGGCAGCGCGTCGGGCACGAATATACGCTGTGGCTGGATGAGGAAGAGGTGATGATCCGCGCCAATCAGCTGGCGTTAGAGGATGACGGCCTGGAAGAGGGCATGACTTATTACGATGAGGAGAGCCTGTCGTTCTGCGGCGTGGAGGATTTTCTTGCGGTGATTGCTGCTTATCGCCGGTTTATGGCCGGCCGCTAACGGGCGCCCGCAGCCGGGGCGCCACTGCCGTTACGCAGGTTACACGCCGTTAATGGCGGAACGGGCGTGGGATAAAGGTTCCTCATCCACAATCGGTTCGACCTTGCCGAGCAGGAACAGGTAGTTAAGGATTCCGATCACCACCAGCACCGCCGAGAACACCAGCGCCCAGGTAAAGTGGCCGGTGGCACCGACGATAGCGCCGGTAATGATCGGCCCGACCGCGCCGCCCATATTGGAGACGGTATTCTGCAGCCCGGCAACAATTGACACGCTGTTGGTGGGCGCAACATCGCCCGGCAACGCCCACACCTGAGAGGCCGCGACGGTGGTGCCGGACTTGGCAATACACAGCAGCAGTACCGTCATGAACACGGAATCGGTGAACGGCGCGAACCCGATGCACAGCGCCATCAGCAGGCCAATCGTCAGGAACAGCTTGCGCGTGGCGGTCAGCGACAGCACTTTTTTGTGCACCATACGGTCCGACGCCCAGCCCGCCAGCACTTCAATCACCATGCCGCAGATCAGCGGCAGCGCCGCCACCATGCCCATTTTCAGGAAATCCATCCCTTTGTCTTTCACCAGGTAGGTTGGCAGCCAGGTGATAAAGAAGTAGGAGGTGTAATTGATGGTGAAGAAGCCAATACACATCGCCCAGATGTTGCGGTAACGCAGCAGCTTGTACCACTTCATCGGCCGCACGTTCTTATCGCCGTGCTTCTGCGCCTGGCCATCGCGGATCAGGCGCACTTCATCGGCGCTGATCGCTTTGTGGTCTTCCGGGTTCTCGGCATAAATGAAGTACCAGGCGATGACCCAAATCAGCCCGACGGCACCAATCGCCAGAAAGGTCAGACGCCAGTCAAACAGCGCGATCATAAAGACGATCAGCGGCATGGCGACGGCCCCGCCAAATTTTGATGCGCTGTCGAACAGGCCGGAGACGGTGGCGCGCTCGCGATCCGGGAACCAGCGCGCGGTAATACCGGCGTTGCTGGGATAAGCCGCTGCTTCACCCACGCCGAGCGCCAGACGCAGCGCCAGCAGCGATTTAAAGCCGGTGGCGAGCCCCATCGCCATGGTGGCAATCGACCACCAGCCGACAGCGATACCGAGGCCTTTTTTCTGGCCGAAGCGGTCGGCAAACCAGCCTGCCGGGATCTGCAACAGCGCATAGGACCAGAAAAACGCCGCCATGATAAAGCCCATCATTTCCGGATTGATGTCGAGCTCGGTGATCAGGTGCGGTGCGGCGGCAGAGAGTACGGTACGATCAATATAGTTAATGGCAATGGCCAGCCACATCAGGCCGGCGATCCACCATCTGATGCGTGTTGAGCGTGCGGTGTTGGTCATAATCATTATCCACGCGAAAAGGGTGACAGAGGAGGGCGGCGTCAGGCCAGCCCGTTCATGACATTCATCGGGCGTTCGCCCTGTTTTATACACTGCACAATCTGCGTCACGCAGCGTTCACCAATGGCGCTGATGGCACCGTCGGTATATCCGGCAAGGTGCGCCGTGGGGATAAAGTTGCTCAGGGTGAACAGCGGATGCTGCGCCAGCGGCTCCTGCATAAAGACATCTGCCGCCGCACCGGCAATCACGTTATCCTGCAATGCCTGGTAGAGATCCTGCTCATTCACCACGCCACCGCGTGACGCGTTGATGAGAAACGCGCTCTTCTTCATGCGCTTCAGGCGCGCAGCATCGAACAGGTTTTGCGTCTGGTCGGTGAGCGGCATATGTAAGGTGATGAAGTCGCTGTGCTCCGTCAGCTGATCGAGGCTGACAAACGTCACGCCGTGTTCGGCGGCGAAGGCGTCATCGGGGTAAAAATCGAAGGCGAGGATGCGCATATTGAAGCCTTTAGCGCGCAGTGCCACCTGCTTACCGATATTGCCCAGGCCGATGATGCCGAGCGTTTTGCCGTAGACGTCGGTGGCAAAAATGCGTGGCCAGTGGCCGGCGCGGGTCTCTATTGCGGCGGTGGTGATCTGGCGCGCGCTATTGAGAATCAGCGCAAAGGCGAAATCGGCAACCGCGTGTTTGTTCGCGTCCGGCACGTTCGTCACGTAAATACCGCGCGCACGCGTTGCGTCGAGGTCGATGTTATCGACGCCCACGCCGTGCTTGCAGACAATTTTCAGCTGCGGTGCCAGCGACAGCAGCGCATCGTTGACCTCGGTAAAGGCCACGATCAGGGCGACGGTGTCGGCGAGATGCGGCGCCAGCGCGCTGAGCGGCGCGTCGGCGGGCAGCGTAATCAGCTCAAAGCCCTGCTGGCGCAGTGTGTCGATCGGCGCGGCGTCATAGCGGGCGAACGAAGGTGAAGTACAGATGACTTTCATAGCAAATGCGTCCCGGTATTAATAACAGCAGCCATCGCTGCCTGAATCCGCCCCGCCACCGTCAGATTAACCCTAACCCTGATGGCGGCAAGGGGGAGTGGCGCCTGTGTTGCGCGATGAATCGCGCCGCTACCACAGCTACGTGCGGTAAGTGCTTTGAATTTACTGGCTTTACTGCAAATACTGATTCACGATCTGGCGGATTTTCTGCTCCTCTGCGGCAGAGAAGCGCACCGCATAGCGGCTGTCGCCGACCTCATAGCCGAGCAGCGCCACGGCTTTTTTCACCGCCGCCGGGGAAAAACCAATGCTGTAGAGATCGGTACGCAGGCCGGTGACGTTCTCCTGAGCGGCGCGCGATCCGGCGATGTCACCGGCATGGAAGCGCGCCCAGATGGCGTTAATCTCTTTCGGCGCCACGTTAGCCAGCCCGGAAATACAGGCGGAACAGCCATCGACGAAGCCCTGATGAATCAGTGAATCCGGCCCGTTCAGCACGTTGAAATGCGCAATACCTGCCGCTGCCTGCAGAAAGCCGCTCAGGCTTTCGTAGCTGCCGGCGCTGTCTTTGATGCCAATGATGTTGGGATGCGCTGCCAGCGTGCGCACGGTTTCCGGCAGCAGCGTATTACCGGTGCGCGCCGGAATGTTGTAGAGAAACAGCGGGACGTCGAGGGCGTCGGCCACGGCACGGTAGTGATCAATCAGCTCTTCCTGTTTAAGCGGGACAAAGTAAGGGGTGATCACCGAGACGGCATCCACGCCCAGCTTTGCCACCTGCCTGCCCAGCCGGATAGTCTCACGCGTCGAGATCTCGCCAATGTGCGCCACCACCGGTGCGCTGCCGTTTACTTCGTCGACGCAGGTCTCGGTCACCGCCAGCTTCTCCTGCTCGTTCAGCACGAAAAACTCCCCGTTGGTGCCGCCGCAGAAAATACCGTTACCGGCGCTCAGCTGACGCCGAATCTGTTCACGCTGCGCGGCAGGATTGTAAGCTCCGTCGCGATCAAAAGTGGTGACGATGGCGGTCAGTACGCCCTGAATGTTGTTGCTCATGATTTCCCCGCTCATGCTGAGTGATTTAACGCCGGAAACAGCGTCAGGTAGACGTTGCGCACATCGTCGGCGCTGACTTTCATCGGTACATTCTTCATCAGGCGCTGCACGTCCAGCGCGGCTTCGACCAGATACGGCAGATGATCCGGCCCGATGCCCAGTGCTTCCAGGCTGGCAGGCAGTTTAAGGCGCTGCACCAGCGCGGCGAAATAGGCCACCAGCGCGTGCGATTTGGCCTCTTCATCCAGTGCGCTATCGGCATCCGGCAGCAGATCGTAGGCCTGCGCGAACTTGCTCACCGCCGCCGGACGCACAAACTGCATGCACGGCGCCAGCAGAATGGCGTTGGCCACGCCGTGCGGCAGATGATACTTGCCGCCCAGCGGATACGACATGGCGTGCACCAGGTGTGTCCCGGCATGGGCGATCGCCGCTCCGCCGTAGTAGGACGCCCACAACATATTCAGCCGTGCTTCCAGGTTGTCCGGTTCGGCAAGGGTCTTTTCGAGGCTGGCGAACAGCTTTTTCATGCCGATCAGCGCATAGTTATCACTCACCGGATTGGCCACGGTGGCGGTGAAGCACTCAATCAGGTGACACAGCGCATCAATCCCTGTCGACGAGGCGATGTGCGCCGGCATGCTGGTGGTCAGTTCCGGAATCAGCGCCACGTAGTCCGGCAGCATCACCGGCGAAATAATACCGACCTTGGTCTCTTTCTCCGGAATGGCAAGGATGGCGTTGGGCGTGGCTTCCGAGCCGGTACCGGCCGTGGTCGGGATCAGTAAAGAAGCGGTACGCGTGTGCGGCTTCTCACCGGCCAGCAGCGCCGTCAGGGTTGGCGCATCGGCCACGCATAGCACGGACAGCAGCTTGGCCACATCCAGTACGCTGCCGCCGCCAATGCCGATCACCAGATCGACGTCGCCGTGCGGCAGCGCCGCAACAATCGCCGCCACATCATGCTGGCTCGGCTCGGGCGGCACCGTATCAATCAGGCTCAGGCTGGCGATCTGCTGCTGCAGCCGGGCGATAAGCGCCTGCACCGCCGGAATGCCCAGAATGTTTTTATCCGTGACCAGCAACGCCTTCTGCTTATCCTGCAGTAAATAGCTGAGATCGTTCAGAGCCTGATAGCCACTGATCACGGTGCTGTTGATATTCATGTCATGCCCTTATAACGGTTTTGCACATTATGATTAGGTTTGCTCAATGCTGTGCGGGGTGTATCCCTTTCTGAGGCTAAATTTATAGGCGATATCGATTTCAATTAATTTGATCTTGCTCACATATAATCAATCATGATTGAATATAATCAAATGCAGCACGGCAAGGTGCCGTGACAGGAGAGAGAATGACTTCATCGCCATGGAAAACGCCCGTTCTGGTGATTGCCGACGATTTTACCGGCGCCAATGACGCAGGCAGCGGCTTCGCGCTGGCCGGCGCGCGCGTCCACGTGCTGTTCAATAACCTGACACCCCCGGAGGCCGGCGCTGCGGATGTGCTGGTGATCAGCACCGATAGCCGTGCGGTCAGCGCAGCGGAAGCCGCCAGCCGCACGCATGCCGCCATGCAGCCGCATCAGCAGATAGCGCAACACGGCTGGCTGTTTAAGAAGATTGACTCAACGCTGCGCGGCAATCCAGGCGCTGAGGTGGCGGCCGCGCTGCAGGTCAGCGCGAAACGGCTGGCGCTGGTGGTGCCGGCGGTGCCAAAGCTGGGCCGCATCACGCGCGGCGGGGAAGTGTGGATCCATCAACAGCGCCTGATCGACACCGAATTTGCCAGCGATCCTAAAACCCCGGTGACCAGCAGTAACGTGCTGACGCGCCTGCAGATGCAATGCGATCTGCCGGGCGAGCAGATCGATCTTGCCACGGTACGCAGTGGCACGCTGGCCGCACGGCTGGCGACCAGTCAGGGCCTGCTGGTACTGGACGCGGAACAGCAGGCGGATATCGACGCCATTATCGCGGCTGCCGCGACGCTGCCGGAACGTCCGCTGCTGGTCGGCGCGTCCGGGTTAAGCGATGCGCTGGGTGCGCATCTTGCTGCGCGACCCTCTCGCCCGGTGCTGGCGATAGTCGGTTCGATGAGCGCCATGGCGCAGCAGCAAATCGCCCGGCTCGCCAGCCAGCGTGACATCTGCTTGATTGATATTGATATTTGCCAGCTGTTTGCCACACCGGCATGGCCGCAGGCGGCGGCCTGGCAGCAGGCGATGGTCCAGGCGCTGCGCGAGGGCGTGCACTGTGTGGTGCGCACCACGCAACAGGCTGATCAGCGCCACGCGATTGCGCAGCTGTGTCAGCAGCAGCAGATTACGCGCCAGCAGCTCGGCGAGCGCATCTGCCAGTTTCTGGCGCAGCTGACGCGCGCCGTCTGCGCACACATTCAGCCTGCCGGCCTGTTTCTTTCCGGCGGTGACGTGGCCATCGCAGTGGCGCAGGCATTCGGGGCCAGCGGCTTTCAGATTCAGGGCCAGGTGGCGGGCTGTGTGCCGCACGGGGTTCTGCTTAACAGTGAATTACACCTGCCGGTGATGACCAAAGCGGGTGGCTTTGGTGATGAAAACACCCTGGCAGAAGCCATTCGTTTTATTGAGGAGAAGTCGAGTGAATAACACTATTGCGGTGACCATGGGCGATCCGGCGGGCATCAGCCCGGAAATCATCATTAAAGCACTGGCAGAAGGGGAGCTGGCGGGCATTCCGGCGGTGGTGGTCGGCTGTGCCGCGACGCTGCGTCGGGTGCTGGCGTTGAATATTACGCCGCACGCCGAGCTGCGCGTGCTGGACAGCGTGCAGGATGCGCATTTCGCACCGGGCATCATTAACGTCATCGATGAGCCGCTGGCCGATCCTGACGCGCTGCAGCCGGGCAAGGTGCAGAAGCAGGCCGGCGATCTGGCCTGGCGCTGCGTGAAGCGCGCCACCGAACTGGCGCTGGCGGGCGACGTGCAGGCGATTGCCACCGCCCCGCTGAACAAAGAGGCGCTGCACGCGGCGGGCCACCTTTATCCCGGTCACACCGAACTGCTGGCACAGCTGACCAATACCAAAAATTACGCCATGGTGCTGTATACCGACCATCTGAAAGTGATCCACGTGACCACGCACATCGCGCTGCGTAAGTTCCTCGACACGCTGAACGGAGAACGTATTCAGACGGTGATCGGCATGGCTGACAGCTTCCTGCGTCGCGTGGGCTATGACCAACCGCGCATCGCCGTCGCCGGGGTCAATCCGCACGCGGGCGAGAATGGCCTGTTTGGTGATGAAGAGATCACCACGGTGACACCAGCGATCCAGGCAATGAAGCAGCAGGGCATTGATGTCCATGGCCCGTGCCCGCCGGATACGGTGTTTTTACAGTGCCAGCAGGGGCAGTACGATATGGTAGTGGCGATGTACCACGATCAGGGGCATATCCCGTTGAAACTGCTTGGTTTTTACGATGGCGTCAACATCACGGCGGGACTGCCGTTTATCCGCACTTCCGCCGACCACGGCACGGCATTTGATATCGCCTGGACAGGTAAAGCGAACTCTGCGAGCATGGCGATCTCGATAAAACTCGCGATGCAGCTTGCATAGGGAAATATGAAGGGACAAAGCCGTCTCGACCAGATTATGGACTATCTCAAAAGTCATAATCTGGTCACTGTTGAACAGCTGGTGAGCGCCATTTCTGCTTCGCCAGCCACCATTCGCCGCGATCTGATTAAGCTGGACAAGGAAGGGGTGATTAGCCGCAGCCACGGCGGCGTCACGCTGAACCGCTTTATCCCGACGCAGCCGACCACGCTGGAGAAGATGCAGCGTAACCTGGCGGAGAAGCAGGCCATCGCCCAGTTCGCCGCCAGCTATGTGCAGTCCGGCGATGCGGTGGTGCTGGATGCCGGCACCACCATGCTGGAACTGGCACGACAGCTGACCCATTTGCAGCTGCGGGTGATCACCGCCGATCTGCACATTGCGCTGTTTTTGTCGGAGTTTAAACAGATTGAGACCACCATCATCGGCGGCCGCATCGACGACTCCAGCCAGTCGTGCATTGGTGAGCACGGCCGGCGCCTGCTGCGCAGTATCAATCCGGACATCGCGTTTGTCAGCTGTAACTCATGGAGTATTGAGCGCGGTATTACCACGCCGACGGAAGACAAAGCCGGGCTGAAGATGGATCTGCTGGCCAACGCGCGCCGGCGCATTCTGCTGGCCGACAGCAGCAAATATGGTTCATGGTCGCTGTACTGCGCGGCACCGATTGATAGCCTGACCGATGTGGTGACAGATTCCCGCCTTGATGAGGCGGTATGCCGTGATTTGCGCGAGCGCGGCATTGGCCTGCAGCTGACCGCGTAAATGTGCCGCCCGCATCAGCGGGTGAATGACGTGCGCTGCGCTACCGCGGCGCAGCCTTCACCCACTGCTGGCGCGGAGTTATAACAACTTCAATCCCGTCGCCGGGATATTGCGCCCGTAGTAAATCTCACGCATCTCCTTCCACAGCAGATTGGTAATGCGCTTGTGCTCCTGCGGGCTCAGCTCTTCAGGTTTGGTGTTGAACAGGTAATACTTCAGATCAAATTCCTTCAGCAACATCTTGGTATGAAAGATGTTTTCCTGATAAACGTTAACGTCCACCATGTCGTACATCGCTTTCATATCCTCGGACATGAAGTTCTGAATGGAATTGATCTCATGGTCGATGAAATGCTTCACGCCATTGACGTCGCGGGTGAAGCCGCGCACGCGGTAATCCACGGTTACGATATCCGACTCCAGCTGGTGGATGAGATAATTCAGCGCCTTCAGGGGCGAAATCACGCCGCAGGTCGAGACTTCAATGTCGGCGCGGAAGGTACATAAACCGCCTTCCGGGTGACTCTCCGGATAGGTGTGCACGCAGATGTGACTCTTGTCGAGGTGCGCCACCACCGAACTGGGCAGCGGGCCGGGATGCTCGGAATTATCGATATCCTGCGGATTGATCGGCTCTTCGCTGACCAGAATCGTCACGCTGGCACCCTGCGGCTCATAATCCTGGCGCGCAATATTCAGCACGTTAGCGCCGATGATTGAGCAGGTCTCGGTGAGGATTTCCGTCAGGCGGTTGGCGTTATATTGCTCATCAATATAGGCGATATAGCCATCACGTTCGGCTTCGCTATTGGCATAGCAAATGTCGTAGATACAAAAACTCAGGCTTTTGGTCAGATTATTGAAGCCATGTAGTTTTAGCTTTTGCAATTGGGTTCACCTCCTGAGGTCAGCTGAGCGCGTTTAAAAGGTATTGCGGCAGGGCAAAGCTGCCGATGTGCAGCTGGGGTGTGTAGTAACGGCAGGGCAGTCCGGCCGCGGCAAAACGTGACTGCAGCGTCGCAAGGTCCGGCTGGCGCAGCGCCGGATTATCGCTCGCCCAGGCAAAGGTCATGATGCCGCCGTAGTAAGTCGGAATCGCCGCCTGGTAAAAGCTGACGTCAGCGAAATAGTGGCTGAGTTTGCGGTGGCTGTTGACCGCTTCATCCTGCTGCAGGAAGCAGACGCCGTTCTGCGCGACAAACACGCCACCGGGATTGAGTGCCTGTTTGCAGCCGGCATAAAACGCCGAGGTAAACAGGCTCTCGCCGGGACCGATTGGATCGGTACAGTCGGAGATGATCACATCAAACCGTTCCTGCGTCTGGCTGACGAAGTTAACGCCATCGTCGATCACCAGCTGCAGACGCGGATCGTCAAAGGCGCCGGCGCTGTGGTTAGGCAGATAGGTTTGACAGAAATTCACCACGCCGGCATCAATTTCCACCATGGTGATGTGCTCAACGCTTTGATGCCGGGCGACCTCGCGCAGCATCGCGCCGTCACCGCCGCCGATAATCAATACGCGCCGGGCGTTGCCGTGCGCCAGAATCGGCACGTGCGTCATCATTTCGTGATAGATAAACTCATCGCGCTCGGTGGTTTGCACCACGCCGTCCAGCGCCATCACGCGGCCAAACGCGGCGTTCTCAAAGATCACCAGATCCTGATGCGCGGTTTTATCGCGGTAAAGCAGATTATCTACGCTGAAATATTGGCCAAAGCCGCTATGCAGCGTCTCATGCCAGGTCTCTTTGTCGGCCATGCCGGAGCGCTCCTTATGCTGTTAACGCGCAATAATGCCAGAAAAAAGCATAACGAATTATGACCGTGCTTGCACGGTCAGGGCGTTAACAGCAGCGCAGGGCGGAGGATTATTTCACGTAGGCAAGCAGGCTGAGGGAATCGCGCGCCAGCGACTTACACTTTTTGTCGTTGGTGATGGCGATACCGCTCAAATCTTTGTAGCTCTCTTCACCGAGGGATTTCATGTTGTAAGCGCTGTAATTGCTCAGATCCCAGCGGTTTTGCTGGGCAAAAAACACCAGTGCTTTACGAATCTGCGCGTCGGGCAGATCCTGATAGCCGCAATCATTTTTCAGATAGACAAACACCGCGGTGAGGTCAGCCAGATCTTCTGCTTCGGATTCGCTCAGGGCAAAACTGGTGGAGGAGAAGCCAAGGAGTCCCGCCAGCAGCAGGATCTTGATGCTTTTCGTCATAATCGTTCTCAACAAGGGACAATTTAATGACGTTAGCACAGTTATTGCCGGGATTCCGCTAAATTTGGCTAAATGGGCCACTGGCGCGTTTTTTATCCCGGCGGGCGCTTTCATCGCTTGACCCTCCCGCAGGGGAAAGGTTTACGCTGTGCCCCTATTCACGATAAGGATATGAATATGCAACGTCGTCATTTTCTCAAGCTGACTGCCGCCCTCAGTGCAGCCGGCGCGCTGCCCTTGTGGAGCCGCTCGCTGATGGCTGCTACGCGCCCGCTGTTGCCCATCCCGTCGCTGCTGGAGCCCGATGCACACGGCCAGTACACGCTGACCGCCATGACCGGCAGCAGCCAGTGGAACGGCAAATCCGTCCCAACCTGGGGTTACAACGGTAGCCTGCTCGGCCCGGCGCTGCGCCTGCAGCGTGAGAAAAGCGTCACCGTCAATATTCACAATCGCCTGCCGGAAGCCACCACGCTGCACTGGCACGGGCTGGAAATTCCCGGCGCGGTGGATGGCGGTCCGCAAGCGCTGATTGCGCCCGGCGCCACGCGTCAGGTGAGTTTTACCCCCGATCAACCGGCAGCGACCTGCTGGTTCCATCCGCATCAGCACGGCAAGACCGGCTATCAGGTGGCGCAGGGGCTGGCGGGGCTGGTACTGCTGGAAGATGAGGCGTCCGGCAAGCTGCGGCTGCCGATGCAGTGGGGCGAAGATGATGTGCCGTTGATTTTCCAGGATAAGCAGCTCACTCAGGACGGCACGCGTATCGATTATCAGCTGGATATCATGCGCGCCGCCGTGGGCTGGTTTGGCGATTTGATGCTGACCAACGGCGTGCCGTATCCGCAGCACGCGGTGCCGCGCGGCTGGCTGCGGCTGCGCCTGCTCAATGGCTGCAACGCGCGCTCGCTGCACATCGCCGCCAGCGATAGACGTCCGCTGTACGTGGTGGCGAGCGACGGTGGCCTGCTGGCTGAACCGGTGAAGGTGGAGAGCCTGCCGCTGCTGCCGGGCGAGCGCTTTGAAGTGCTGGTGGATACCTCAGACGGCAAAACCTTCGATATCGTAACGCTGCCGGTCACGCAGATGGGCATGACGCTGGCGCCGTTCGATCAGCCGCTGCCGCTGGTGCAGATTCTGCCGCTGCGCGTGATGGCCAGCGGTACGCTGCCGGACCAGCTGGTGGATGTGCCGCCGCTGCCGGCAACGGAAGGGCTGCAGAGCCGCTGGCTGCAGCTAATGATGGATCCTCAGCTGGATCAGCAGGGCATGCAGGCGCTGCAGCAGCGCTACGGTGCCAAAGCGATGGGCAGCCAGCACGGCGCGGGCAAAGCGATGGATCATGGCAGCATGAACATGGACCATGGCGCGATGGATCATGGCAATATGGAGATGGATCAGGGCAACCCTGCCCGCAGCGCCGCATATGATTTCCACAACGGCAACAAAATCAACGGCCAGGCCTTCAACATGGAAAAGCCCATGTTTGCCGTGCCGCTGGGCAAATATGAAAAATGGACCATCTCCGGCGAAGGCGACGCCATGCTGCATCCGTTCCATATTCACGGCACGCAGTTCCGCATTCTGTCCGAGAACGGCAAGCCGCCTGCGGCGCATCGCGCCGGCTGGAAAGATATGGTCAGCGTCAACGGCTGGCGCAGTGAAGTGCTGGTGCGCTTCAACTACGTCGCCGATAGCGAAAATGCCTATATGGCGCACTGCCATCTGCTGGAGCATGAAGATACCGGCATGATGCTGGGCTTTACGGTGAGCTGACGGCCGCTTCCAGCGCCAGGCGGATATCCTCAATCAAATCATCGGCATGTTCGATGCCGATCGACAGGCGCACCGTCGCGTCGGTGATGCCGATGCGCTCCCGCACCTCCTGCGGCACGCCGGAATGGGTGGTGCTGGCGGGATGGCTGGCGAGCGACTCGGTGCCGCCGAGGCTCACCGCCAGTTTGAACAGCGCCAGCGCGTTGAGAAAGCGGAATGCCGCAGCCTGGCCGCCCTCGATATCAAAGGAGAAGGTGGAACCGGCGCCGCTGCACTGGCGCTGCCAGGTTTCTCCTGCCGGACTGCTGGCGTCGAGATAGGGCAGCCAGTGCAGTTTCGCCACCTGCGCGTGATCGCGTAAAAATGCCGCAACCTGTTTCGCATTGCTGGCGGCTTTCTCCATGCGCAGCGACAGCGTTTCCAGCGAGCGGCCAATCATCCAGCTGGAGTGCGGATCAAGCTGGGTGCCAATCGCGCTGCGCAGCGAACGCACTTTGTTGATTAATGCCCGGCTGCCCAGCGCGGCGCCGGCAATCAAATCGGAATGACCGCCGACATATTTGGTCAGCGAGTAGAGCGAGATATCCGCGCCGTGCTGCAGCGGACGCTGAAACAGCGGGCCGAGCAGGGTGTTGTCGCAGGCGAGAATCGGCCGGGAGCCCTGCTGCTGGGTGATCACCTCCGCCACCTGACGCATCAGTTGGATATCTACCAGACTGTTGGTGGGGTTGGCCGGCGTTTCAATCAGAATCATCGCGACGCGCCCGCGCTGCCACGCCAGCTTCGCGGCTTCATACACTTTATCTTCATCGGTGCCGTCGCTGAATCCCACCGCTTTGATCTCCAGATCGTGCAGCGTTTTGCTCAGCAGCGTTTCGGTGCCGCCGTACAACGGCTGCGAGTGCAGGATCACTTCGCCGGGCCGGGCAAAGGTCAGCAGCGTGGTGGCAATCGCCGACATGCCGGATGAGAACAGCGCGGCGCTTTCGGCACCTTCATAAATGGCCAGCCGATCTTCGACGATCTCGCTGTTAGGGTGGTTGAAGCGGGAATAGACCAGCCCGCCGCTTTTGCCCGCCGGCGGTTGCTGCCGGCCGGCAACGAAATCGAAAAATTCTTTGCCCTCTTCGGCGCTGTTAAACACAAAGGTTGACGTCAGAAACACCGGCGGCTTCACCGCACCTTCTGACAGGCGCGGATCGTAACCGTAGTTGAGCATCTGCGTTTCCGGATGCAGTTCACGCGTGCCGATCTGCGTTTTTTTACCTGATGAAGCGGCCATAGGGATCTCCAGAGAGAGAGGGCAGGATGCTTACAGTTAACGCCAGCGCAATAAATTTCGCCACGATAACGTTTGCGTTCTGTGCGCGGCGTTAGCCTGTGCGTCGACTATGATAGAATGCGCGGCTTTCTGAAAACCTTCTTAGGCGAATGCAATGAAACACACCGTCGACGTGATGATCTCTGAGCAGGAGATCGCAACCCGTATTGCCGAACTGGGCAAGCAGATCAGCGAGCACTACCGCAACAGCGGCAGCGAAATGGTGCTGGTCGGCCTGCTGCGCGGCTCCTTCATGTTTATGGCAGACCTGTGCCGCGCCATTGATGTCGCGCACGAAGTCGACTTCATGACCGCCTCCAGCTACGGCAGCGGCATGTCTTCCACGCGCGACGTGAAAATCCTCAAAGATCTCGACGAAGACATTCGCGGCAAAGATGTGCTGATCGTCGAGGACATCATCGATTCCGGTAACACCCTGAGCAAAGTGCGTGAAATTCTGCAGCTGCGTGAGCCAAAATCGCTGGCGATCTGCACGCTGCTGGATAAGCCGGAGCGTCGTGAAGTTGAGGTGCCGGTCGAGTTTGTCGGCTTTACCATTCCGGATGAGTTCGTGGTCGGCTTCGGTATCGACTACGCACAGCGCTACCGCCATTTGCCGTATATCGGCAAAGTTACGCTGCTGGACGAATAACCGCACAATCTTCCAAGGCTGATTCCCTCCGCCTGCGATAAGATGCGCAGCCCGTAACTCAATGACTTACGGGCTCGGCACGCGTTTTCCTGCGGCACGCAGAGTGGTAGAGTGTGGTGGGTTATCACTCTGCGCAATTCCTTTGATTTCACAACCGTTATCGCTGAATAACCCCGCACGCTCGACGCGAGCGCACTATCATTTCATATGGCTATGATGTCACTACAACAGGGTACGGACTCGCAATGACTTATGCACTGGAACTTTCCGGGCTGACCAAGACCTATCCCGGCGGCGTACAGGCGCTGAAAGGCCTCGATCTCAACGTGGAAGCAGGCGACTTTTATGCCTTACTGGGCCCTAACGGTGCCGGTAAGTCCACCACCATTGGCATTATCAGCTCGCTGGTGAACAAATCCAGCGGCAGCGTGCGCGTGTTTGGCTACGACCTGCAGAAAGATGTGGTCAACGCCAAGCGGCAGCTTGGGCTGGTGCCACAGGAATTCAACTTTAACCCGTTTGAAACCGTAATGCAGATTGTGGTTAATCAGGCCGGTTATTACGGCGTGGAACGCGCCGAAGCGAACAAGCGCGCGGAAAAATACCTCAATCAGCTCGACCTATGGGGCAAACGTAACGAACGGGCGCGCATGTTGTCCGGCGGCATGAAGCGCCGGCTGATGATTGCCCGGGCGCTGATGCATGAACCGAAACTGCTGATTCTTGATGAGCCGACGGCTGGCGTGGATATCGAACTGCGCCGCTCAATGTGGGTGTTCCTGAAAGAGCTGAACGCCAAAGGCACCACCATCATCCTGACCACCCACTATCTGGAAGAGGCGGAAATGCTGTGCCGTAACATCGGCATCATCCAGAGCGGCGAGCTGGTGGAGAACACCTCAATGAAAGGGCTGCTGTCCAAGCTGCAGTCGGAAACCTTTATCCTCGACCTGGCGCCGCGCAGCCCGCTGCCGCAGCTGGAGGGCTTCCAGTATCGTCTGGTTGATACCTCAACGCTGGAAGTGGAAGTGATGCGTGAGCAGGGGCTGAATAGCGTATTCAGCCAGCTGAGCGCGCAGGGCGTGCAGGTGCTCAGCATGCGCAACAAAGCGAATCGTCTGGAAGAGCTGTTCGTCAGCCTGACGCAGGGAAAAACAGGAGTAACCGCATGACGCATCTGTACTGGGTGGCGCTCAAGAGTATCTGGAGCAAAGAGATCAACCGTTTTGCCCGCATCTGGATTCAGACGCTGGTGCCGCCGGTGATCACCATGACGCTGTACTTCATTATCTTTGGCAATCTGATCGGCTCACGCATCGGCGATATGCACGGCTTCAGCTATATGCAGTTTATCGTGCCGGGCCTGATTATGATGGCGGTGATCACCAACGCTTACGCCAACGTCGCCTCGTCATTCTTCAGCGCCAAGTTCCAGCGCAACATTGAAGAGCTGCTGGTGGCGCCGGTGCCGACGCACATCATTATCGCCGGTTATGTCGGCGGCGGCGTAGCGCGCGGCGTGTGCGTGGGCGTGCTGGTGACGGCAGTGTCGCTGTTTTTCGTGCCGTTCCACGTATTCTCGTGGCCGATGGTGGCGATCACGCTGCTGCTGACAGCGATTCTGTTCTCGCTGGCGGGCCTGCTGAATGCGGTGTTTGCGCGCACCTTTGACGATATCAGCCTGATCCCGACCTTCGTGCTGACGCCGTTAACTTACCTCGGTGGCGTATTCTACTCGCTGGCGCTGCTGCCGCCGTTCTGGCAGGCGGTGTCGAAGCTCAATCCGGTGGTGTACATGATCAGCGGGTTCCGCTATGGCTTCCTTGGCATCAACGATGTTCCGCTGGTGTTGACGCTGTCAGTGCTGGTGGCGTTTATCGTGGTGTTTTACGTGCTGGTGTATGCGCTGATTCAGCGCGGACGCGGCTTGCGCACCTGAGGCGCAGCTCCGAACAAGAAGCTGCTGCCGGCGTCGTCCGGCGGCGGCTTTTTTTTACCCACTCTTCGTAATTCCAGACGCGTCTTGTGCTTTCAGTCTGTGGCTTTCCCCATAGTGGCCGCTGACCAAAAAAGCAGCGGGGAAGCGAAGAGTGAATCGGGTATCATGGATTGATAATTTACGCGGCATGAGCATTCTGGCGGTGATTTTTTTGCACTGCATGATTGCAGTGAACCAGCAGGCCGGGCACTTCACTGCCTTTAACGAGCTGGTGAATCAGCTGCTGGCGCCGGTGCGTATGGGGCTGATGTGCTTTGTCTCCGGACTGTTCGTCGCCAGCGGTTTACGCCACGGGCAGGCGCGCTATCTGCGAAACAAAGTCAGCAGCATTCTCTATCCGTTTGCCGTCTGGGCGCTGATCTACGGCGGGCTGAAGTGGACCTTCAGCGCGATGGCCAATCACCCGCAGTCGCCATTGGCCATCGCGCTCGGCCATCTGAGCGGCGGCGATATCACCTGGTTTCTGCACTCGCTGTTTCTGTTCTTTGTGCTGATTATCCCGGCGCGCCGCCTGCCTGCGGCGCTGGTGCTGACACTGTGCGTTGCCGGTGCGGTGCTGCTGCCGCCGGTGCCGCCTGACTCGCTGTTTGCCAGTTTCGACAACCTGCATCTGAACAAGTCGCTGGTGCTGTTTGCCTTCTTCTACAGCGCCGACTGGCTGGTGCGCCAGGATATTGATATTGCCGCGTTCGCGCAGCGTCGTACGCCGCTGCTGCTGTCGCTGACCGCCTTTATGCTGCTCGCGGCGTTCAGCCTGTGGGGCGGGCTGCGTCAGCATTCGCCGTGGCTGCTGCCGCTGGCGCTGCCCTCAATCCCGCTGTTCGTTGCGCTGGCCTGCCGTATCAATCTGCGGGCGATTAACTACGTTGGCCGCCATTCGATTGTGTTTTATCTGTCGCACTATCTGGCGATTCAGGTGTGCAGTAAATTGCTGCGCCACGACGGCCACTCTGCGTGGCTGGCTGACCTGCATTTTGTGCTGGCGTTCAGCGTCGCGCTGGCGTTGCCAACGGCGCTGTGCGTACTCCGGGCAAAAGGATGGTTTGACTGGTTGTTTACGCTGAAGCGCAAAGGGCAGCCGCAGCTGGCGGGCGTATAAGGGAAAGGCGCGCTGTCAGTACAGCGCGCGGGATGATCAGGCCACCTGTACCGGCAGCGCTTTAGCGATACGTTTCATCTCGTTATCGCCGTCGAAGTAGGCCACTTTGGGCTGCCAGCTGCGCGCCACTTCATCTTCCACCTGCACATAAGAACAGATGATCAGCAGATCGCCCTGACAGGCACAGCGCGCGGCTGCACCGTTGACCGAAATGATTTTTGAGCCACGCTCGGCGGCAATGGCATAGGTAGAGAAGCGCTGGCCGTTGGTGACGTTATAGATGTCGATGGCTTCGTATTGCAGAATGCCGGAGGCATCAAGAAAATCCTGATCGATGGCGCAGGAGCCTTCATAATGCAAATCCGCCTGCGTCACTTTTACGCGGTGCAGTTTGCCTTGTAATACGGTACGAATCATAGCGTGATACCTTTGTTATACCCGTGCGCGGCCGGTTTCCACCGCGCAGTGTGTAGCGGGTACATGCTGCCCATAAACGACGGCGTTAAACCGTCAGATCCACTTGCTGATTATCAATCAAACGCGCATTGCCGAGCCAGGCGGCCATCAGAATCACTGCGCGCTGGCTGTCGACCGTCAGCGGCTGCAGCGTATCGGCATCGCAGATGGCCAGGCCGTCGGGGCGCAGGCCCTGATCGCGCAGCGTCTGTTCGGCGTGTTCAATAATCTCATCCACGTGCCGCTCGCCGTTGCTGAGGCGCTGCGCCATGCTGTTCATCACCTGGCTGAGCACCGGCGCCAGCTTGCGTTCATCGGCAGTAAGATAGCCGTTACGTGAGCTGAGCGCGAGACCGTCTTTGGCGCGCACCGTCGGCACGCCAACGATGTCAATGTCAAAGCCCATGTCCGCTACCATCTTGCGGATGATCGCCAGCTGCTGAAAATCCTTCTCGCCAAAACAGGCGATATCCGGCTGTACCAGATTAAACAGCTTGCTGACGATGGTGGCCACGCCGCGGAAATGACCGGGACGGCTGGCACCCTCCAGCAGCGAGGAGAGGCCCGGGACTTCAACAAACGTCTGGCTGTCGAGACCCTGCGGATAGACATCGGCCGGCGCCGGGGCAAAGACCAGGTCGACGCTGTGGCGATTGAGTTTTTCACAATCGTCCTGCAGCGTGCGCGGATAGCGCGCCAGGTCGTCGGCGCGATCAAACTGCATCGGGTTAACGAAGATCGATACCACCACGATATCTGCGCGCTGGCGTGCTTCATCCACCAGCGTCAGATGCCCCTCATGCAGGTTGCCCATAGTGGGCACCAGCGCGATGCGTTTACCTGCCTGGCGCCAGCGTCGAATCTCACGGCGCAGCAGCGGCAGCGTTTCAATGATCAGCACTGCAAATCTCCTGATTTACTGGAAACTGTGTTCGGCAGCAGGGTAGGTGCCTGCCTCAACGTCGGCCATATACTGGCGAATTGCCGCACGAATGTCGCCGGTTTCCGCAAGGAAATTTTTGGCAAATTTTGGAATGTGGCCGCCGGTAATACCAAACGCGTCGTGCATCACCAGAATCTGGCCGTCGGTGACGTTACCGGCACCGATGCCGATCACCGGTACCGACAACGCTTTTGTGACGCGCTCAGCCAGCGCGACCGGCACGCACTCCAGCACCAGCAGCTGCATACCGGCCGCTTCCAGCGCCAGCGCATCCGCCAGCAGGCGCTCGGCTGCCGCTTCATCGCGCCCCTGCACCTTGTAGCCACCGAAGATATTAACCGACTGCGGTGTCAATCCCAGATGACCACACACCGGCACGGCGCGTTCGGTCAGCATGCGCACGGTCTCTGCCAGCCAGGCGCCGCCTTCCAGTTTTACCAGGTTGGCACCGGCGCGCATCAGCTGCGCGGCACTGTCAAAGGTTTGCTGCGGCGTGGCGTAACTCATAAATGGCAGGTCGGCCATCACCAGCGCGTTAGGCGCACCGCGCCGCACGGCGGCGGTGTGATAAGCAATATCGTCGACCGTCACCGGCAGCGTGGAATCATGGCCCTGCACGGTCATGCCGAGCGAATCGCCAATCAGCAGCAGCGGAATGCCCTGGTCGGCAAACAGGCGCGCGAAGCTGAAATCGTAGGCGGTCAGCGTGGCGAACTTGCGGCCGCTGGCTTTCAGCTGGCGTAAGTGAGAGAGGGTGGTGGGTTTCATCGCAATCTCCAGCATTTTCTGATGCGCGCAGTGTACTGGATTGATTGCAAAGGCGATACGACGGGCGTGCGATTCTGCCGCGTCAGGCGGACCACAAACGGATGCTGCTGCGGTCCAGCGTCGCCAGAATGCCGGCCAGCGGCTGGCCGTTCGGCAGGCGCAGCGCCGGCGCGATTTCCAGCAGCGGCACCAGCATGAAGGCGCGGTTGTGCATATCGTAGTGCGGCACCGTCAGGCGCGGCGTGTGGATCACCGCATTGCCGAACAGCATGATATCGAGGTCCAGCGTGCGCGGTCCCCAGCGTTCGGCTTTGCGCATCCGGCCATGCTCCAGCTCAATGCGCTGGGTGTGATCGAGCAGCGTTTCCGCGGCCAGTGTGGTCTCCAGCGCCACCACGGCGTTAAGGTAATCCGGCTGATCCGGCGGGCCGTACGGTGGCGTACGATAAAACGCGGAGGTGGCTACGCGGTGGGTATCGGGAATGGCATCCAGCGCGGCCAGCGCTGCATCAACCTGATGCAGCGGATCGGCGAGATTACTGCCTAAGGCGAGATAGACCCGCGTCATGACGCGCTATGGTTGCTGTCGCGGCGCGGGCCAGCTGGACGACGGCGCGGACGGCGTGGTTTACGGCGCGGGGCCGGATCGTCACCCAAAGTGTTGAGCATTGTTTTCTGCTGTGTCGGCACCGCCGACTGGAACTCGCCCCACCACTGGCTGAGGCGCAGCAGCTCGGCGTTGTTCTCGACTTCTGCGCGCAGCGCCAGCAGGTCGTAGGCAGCGCGGAATTTAGGATGCTCCATCAGCTTCCATGCGCGCTTACCGTGACGGCGCGACATGCGCAGCTGCAGCTGCCAGATATCGCGAATCAGTGTGGTAATACGTTTAGGAATCGCCAGCGCACGACAGGCTTCATCCAGCGTTTCGTTCATGGACAGCGCAAAGGCGTCGAAATAGGTCAGGCCGCTCTCCTGCGCAATCTGCTCGGCTGACTCCAGCTGCGGATACCAGAACATTGCCGCAAACAGGAACGCCGGATTCACGCGCATATCGTTGTGCAGGCGGGTATCGGTGTTTTTCAGCACCTGCGCCAGCATGCGTTCCATCGGGCTGTCGCCCTGTTCGGTGAAGTTGCGCGCCAGCGTCGGGAACAGCGGCTGGAACAGCTGGTATTCGCGCATCATCAGATAGGTGCGATAACCGTAACCGGCCTGCAGCAGCTTCAGCGACTCCTCAAACAGGCGCGCCGGCGGAATGTCATTCAGCAGCGTGGCGAGGCGGGGAATCGGCTCGGCGGTTTCCGCCGCAATGCTCATATCCAGCTTCGCGGCGAAGCGCACCACGCGCAGCATACGCACCGGATCTTCGCGGTAGCGCGTTTCCGGATCGCCAATCATGCGGATGATGCCTTCCTGCAGATCCTGCAGGCCACCGACGTAATCGCGTACGGTGAAATCAGCCACGCTGTAATAGAGGCTGTTGATGGTTAAATCGCGGCGCTGCGCATCATCTTCGATGTTGCCAAAAATGTTGTCGCGCAGCAGCATGCCGTTCTGACCGCGCTGCGAACCGTTGCGATCGTCGACGCTCTCTTCCTGATGGTGGCCGCGGAATGTGGCGACTTCAATCACTTCCGGACCGAACATCACATGCGCCAGACGGAAGCGACGCCCGACCAGGCGGCAGTTGCGGAATAGCTTACGCATCTGCTCCGGCGTGGCGTTGGTGGTCACGTCAAAGTCCTTCGGCTTTTTACCCAGCAGCAAATCGCGCACGCCGCCGCCAACCAGATAGGCTTCGTATCCGGCTTTGTTCAGGCGATACAGCACTTTGAGAGCGTTTTCGCTGATATCTTTGCGTGAGATATTGTGGCTTTCCCGGGGGATAACGGTCATCAGACTTACGGTTTCCACCTCTTCAGGGGCCTCCTCATCACGCTTGAGGACTCTCCGGCAAAAATTAGCGACTCGGGTAAAAATGGGACACCTCGACAGTGAGAAAATGGGTGTGAATAAAATCAGCGGCTAATCATAGCCTGTTGCGAACCATTTAGGAATGGCGTTGTCGCCTCATCCGGTTGTTGCGCATCATGCCGCGGAATCGATGCGCTATCCCAGTGTGTAACGGCATGGTCCAGCAGCGCCTCCAGCCCATGGTCCTGCCAGCCTGGTAAAACCGACTGCCCCAGGAAGCTCAGCGCCTGCACCAGCACCGGTCGCGGATCGCCGTCCGGTAAGGCTGGCGCGTGGTTCTGCTTCGACAATTTATTACCGTCCGGGTTAATTGCCAGCGGCAGATGCAGATAAGCCGGCACCGGCCAGCCAAACTGCTGATACAGCGCAATCTGACGCACCGTTGGCTCAATCAAATCCGCACCGCGCACAATCTCCGTCACGCCCTGAAAATGGTCATCGACCACCACCGCAAGGTTATAGGCGAACAGTCCGTCACGACGGTGAATAATAAAGTCTTCCTGCGCCAGACGCGGCTCCGCCTGCAGATGGCCGCGCAGGCGATCGTCAAAACCGTACACCGGCGCATGCTGACGCAGCCGCAGCGCGGCGCCCTCCGGCGGCAGATGTAAATCGCGGCAGTGACCGTCGTAAAAGCCGCCCAGCTGCTGAATGCGGCTGCGCGGGCAGGTACAGAAGTAGCTTTGACGATGTTCGCGCAGCCAGCTCAGCGCCGCGCGATAAGCCTCGTGGCGCTGCGACTGCCACAGCACGTCGCCGTCCCAGTGCAGCCCATAATGGGTCAGCTGACGCAGGATGCGCGTTGCGGCACCGGCGACTTCACGCGGCGGATCAATATCTTCAATGCGCACCAGCCAGCGGCCCTGCTGCGCGCGCGCGCTCAGGTAGCTGCCTAATGCGGCTATCAGCGAACCGAAATGAAGATCACCGGAAGGAGAGGGGGCGAAACGCCCGATGCAGGGAAGCGTGGCGGACATCATGCTGTGGTACACCGCACGGCGGGAAAACAGTGGTTTTCCCGGCTGTGCGGCGACAGTCTGTTAACGGCCATTAGCCTGCCATCTGCTTCTCGCGGATTTCTGCCAGCGTTTTGCAGTCAATGCAGAGATCGGCGGTCGGACGCGCTTCGAGACGGCGGATACCAATTTCGACCCCACAGGATTCGCAGTAGCCAAAGTCGTCGTCTTCCACTTTCTTGAGCGTTTTCTCAATCTTTTTAATGAGTTTGCGCTCACGATCGCGGTTACGCAGCTCCAGGCTGAACTCCTCTTCCTGGGCGGCACGGTCAACCGGATCCGGGAAGTTGGCAGCTTCGTCCTGCATATGCGACACAGTACGGTCTACTTCATCCCTGAGTTGGTTGCGCCAGGCTTCCAGAATCTTGCGGAAATGGCTCAGCTGGGCGTCATTCATATACTCTTCGCCCGGTTTCTCCTGATACGGCTCCACCCCAGCGATGGCGAGGATACTCAGGGACGATGTTTTACGGTTTTGCCCTTCTTGCATGTTGTTTCTCCTGGATAACACGCACTACCCGTTCTGTTTCAGATTGCGAAAGCCTTTGCCTGCAACCCGACGCATGCGGGGCATATCGATTCCCATCAGGGAAAAAAACAGGCCGCTATAAATAGCAGAAGCAATCAAGGTTGGCAATTATTCATGAACGCACCTTGACAAGCCTGTGAGGAACAGCGTATTTAGCGCACCGCTCAGAACATTCTTATCACAGCAAATAACGTTAAATATTACAACTGTGCGTTAATCGTTACCGTTAACGGCCGGGTAAGTAACATTTCTGCCGGTGAAATCTGAGCCTGATACGCCAACACTTCCACACCGCAGCGCTGCGCCTGTACCAGTAGTTCTGCGTATTGCGCATCGATATGGTGCGCCGGGGAAACGTCCTCAATCCCCGTGTGCAGAACAGCAAACAACAAAACGGCCCGGTGGCCTTCTGCCGTGATAGTGCTTAATTCGCGCAGATGTTTCTGTCCACGAGCCGTCACCGCATCCGGAAAATAGCCTTTACCATTTTGTAAAAGGGTGACGGACTTGACTTCAATATAGCAGTTGGCTTTGCCCTCCGCTTGCAACAGGAAGTCAATTCGGCTTTTTTCCGTGCCGTATTTCACCTCAGCCTGGCAGTGGCTATAAGCGGATAATTCCGGAATTGCGTCGCGCAGCAGCGCCTCGCGCACCAGTTGGTTAGCGCGCAGGGTGTTGACGCAAATCCAGTGGCCCTGCGCGGTTTGCGTTATTTCCCAGCTGTGCGGATATTTGCGCGTCGCGCTGGCCGAGGTGGAGTACCACACCGTGTCGCCTGGCGTGGCGCAGCCGGTCATTGCACCGGTATTGGCGCAGTGCAGAGTAAAGGTGTCACCTTGCGGCGTAATGACATCGGCTAAAAAACGTTTATAGCGGGTGATTAAGCGGGCTGATTGTAACGGCGGATCGAACTGCATTTATGCTCCTGCGACAGATAACAGTGGCCAGCGCGCCAGCCGGCGATAGCGCGTGCGTCCCTGCGTGAAGCTGGACGCAAACAGCGCGAAATGACTCACCTCAATGCGCCAGTGAAAACCGCGCGGCGGCAGCGCCACGGCCTGCGCAGCGTGGCGCAGCAGGGTGATGTGGGGATGGAACGGCTGCGTACTCTGCGCACAGCCATGGCGCGCGGCCTGGGCGCGCAGCAGGTTGGCCAGCTGCAGTAAACCGCGCGGCGCGCGCTGGCAGCCAAGCCACACCACGCCGGGACGCGGCCAGTGACCGGCGTCATCGAGATCCAGCGTAAAGCCCGGCTGGCGGATGCGTGCCGCCAGCTGCTGCAGCTGGCCCGCCGTTTCCGTGCTGACCTCACCGAGAAACGCCAGCGTCAGGTGCAGATTCGCCGCCGCCACCGGTTTACCCGCGTCTGCGGCGAAGCAATCGGCCCGCCATTGCACCAGCTGTTGCTGGAGGGCATCAGGCAATTCGAGGGCAAAAAACAGTCGTTGCGTGGCCATGCTGAACTCCGGTAATTGGCGCCGGGTGGTGTACAATGCGCGCCATCTTAGCACAGGCAGAGTGGGAGTTGAGTGTGAGTGAGTTACCGGTAAGCGAAGTACTGCCTGCATTGCTGGCCGCGCTGGCGCAGTCGCCACAGGTGCTGCTGGCGGCCCCGACCGGCGCCGGGAAATCCACCTGGCTGCCGCTACAGCTGCTGCAACAGGCGCAGCTGTCAGGGCAAATCATCATGCTGGAGCCGCGCCGGCTGGCGGCACGCAACGTGGCACAGCGGCTGGCGGAACAGCTGGGCGAACAGCCGGGCGGGACGGTAGGCTATCGGCTGCGCGGGGAAAACTGCAGCAGCGCAGCGACGCGTCTGCTGGTGGTCACCGAAGGCATTCTGACGCGCATGCTGCAACGCGATCCGCTGCTGGAGGGCGTATCGCTGGTGATCCTCGACGAATTCCATGAGCGCAGCCTGCAGGCTGACCTGGCGCTGGCGCTGCTGCTTGATGTGCAGCAGGGATTGCGCTACGACCTGAAAATTCTGCTGATGTCGGCAACGCTGGATAATCAGCAGCTACGCACGCTACTGCCCGACGCGCCGTTTATTGCGTCACAGGGGCGCAGCTTTCCGGTGATGCGACGTTACGCTTCGCTCAATCCGCAGCAGCGGTTTGAAGAGGCGGTGGCGCGCGAGGTAGCACAGCTGCTGCGGGACGAGCCCGGTTCGCTGCTGCTGTTTCTGCCCGGCGTGGCGGAGATTGAACGGGTGAAGCGTGAACTGGCGTCGCGCGTCAGTGATGAGGTGGATTTATCTCCTTTATATGGTGCGCTGTCGCTGGAGGCACAGCGGCGGGCCATCCTGCCGGCCGCGCCGGGCCGGCGTAAAGTGGTGCTCGCCACCAATATCGCCGAGACCAGCCTGACCATTGAAGGCATCCGCCTGGTGGTGGACAGCGCGCTGGAGCGCGCGGCGCAGTTTGACGTGCGCAGCGGCGTGACGCGTTTGCTGACCCAGCGCATCAGCCAGGCATCAATGACGCAGCGCGCTGGCCGCGCCGGTCGCCTGGCGCCGGGGATCTGCCTGCATCTGCTGCCGCAGGAGCAGGCGCTGCGTGCGGCGGCGCAGAGTGAGCCGGAGATACTCACCAGCGATCTGGCCTCGCTGCAGCTGGATTTACTGCAGTGGGGCTGTCAGGACGCGGCTCAGCTGCAATGGCTGGATAGTCCACCGGCGCGCAGCCTGCAGGCGGCACGTCAACAGCTGCAGCGGCTCGGCGCGCTGGATAGCGAAGGGCGGCTCAGCGCGCGCGGCCGTAAAATGGCGCAGCTCGGTAGCGATCCGCGTCTCACGGCGATGCTGTGCGCCGCCGGCGACGATGTGCACGCCATCGCCAGCGCGGCGCTGCTGGTGGCGATTCTGGAGGATCCGCCGCGCAGCGGCAGTGTCGATCTGCGTGATGCGCTCAACCAGCCACAGCCGCAGTGGCTGCGGCGCGCGCGCCACTGGCAGCAGCGCCTGAATGCAGGTCAGGGGCGCGTTGACGCCGATCGCTTCCCGGCGCTGCTGGCCGCCGGATTTGCTGACCGGCTGGCGCAGCGTCGCGGTCACAGCGCGCGCTATCAGCTCGCCAATGGTATCGGCGCAATGCTGGATGAGCACGACGGCCTGAGCCGCTATGAGTGGCTGATTGCCCCAAGCCTGCTGCAGGGGGCCAGCAGCGCCGATGCACGCATGCTGCTGGCGCTGCCGGTAGAGATGGATGCGTTACGCCAGCAGTGCCCGCAGCTGGTGGAGCAGCGCACCGATGTGGACTGGGATGACGACAAAGGCACGCTGCGCGCGTGGAAGCGGGAAGCGATTGGCGCGCTGATCCTGCGGGCCCAGCCGCAGGCGCGGCCCGAGCCGGAGATCCTGCATCCGGCGATGCTGCGCTGGATCCGCGAAAAAGGGCTGGCGGTGCTCGGCTGGACGCCAGAGGCAGATCAGCTGCGTGTGCGCCTGCAGTGCGCCGCGCAGTGGCTGCCGGAAGAGGCGTGGCCGACGCTGGATGATGACACGCTGCTGGCCTCGCTGGAGCACTGGCTGCTGCCGGAGATGGGCAAAGTACGCGATTTAAAAGGGCTGCAGAGCGTTAATCTTGTCAGCGCTTTATTACATTTGCTGACATGGTCACAGCGGCAGCGGCTGGATACTGTGCTGCCAACTCATTACACTGTGCCGACCGGAAGTCGCCTGCCGATTCGCTACGACGCGGAAAAGCCCCCCGCGCTGGCGGTGCGTATGCAGGAGATGTTTGGCGAGGCGCAGAACCCGGCGGTTGCCGATGGGCGCGTTCCGCTGGTGCTGGAGCTGCTTTCGCCGGCACACCGTCCGCTGCAGATCACCCGTGACCTCGCGGCGTTCTGGCGCGGTGCGTATCCTGAAGTGCAGAAAGAGATGAAAGGGCGCTATCCCAAACATCCGTGGCCGGACGATCCGGCCAGCGCCTTGCCGACGAGGCGTACCAAAAAATATTCCTCGTAGCCCGCAGTGGATCGAATTCAGAGGGTTCTGCCATGCGCGGCACGAGAAAGCAGTTAGAGTAGCGGCGCTGCCGTAGCTATGCCTGGAGAAAACAAAGCATGTCTGGGAACGATCGCGAACCTATTGGGCGCAAAGGAAAAGCGCCAAAGCCGCCGCGTAACGTTACGCGCCGGGGTCGCCGCAGGGAGCCTGAAGATGATATCGATCAGGACGATTTTGACGAAGATGATGAGGAGAGTGCGCCGGTGCCACCCAAAGGTAAAGGAAAACGACCCGCGCGTGGCAAAAGCCGCTGGTTAGGCTGGTTGATTAAACTCTTCCTGGTGTTTGTCGTGGTGATGGCCGCCTGGGGCGTCTATCTCGATTCGGAAATCCGCAGCCGCATTGACGGTAAAGTGTGGCAGCTGCCGGCGGCCGTATACGGGCGCATGGTTAGCCTCGAACCGGGCATGGCTTACGACAAGAAAGAGATGATTGCGCTGCTGGAAGGCACGCAGTATCGCGAAGTGTCGCGCATTACCCGTCCGGGTGAGTTCAGCGTGAAAGGCAACACCATCGACCTGCTGCGCCGTCCGTTTGATTTTCCGGACAGCAAAGAGGGCCAGATTAACGCGCGTCTCACCTTCAGCAACAACGAGCTGAGCGAGATTAAAAACCTCGATACCGGACGCGACTTTGGCTTCTTCCGCCTCGATCCGCGGCTGATCACCATGTTGCAGTCGCCAAACGGCGAGCAGCGTCTGTTTGTGCCGCGCGCCGGGTTCCCGGATCTGCTGGTCGATACGCTGATCGCCACCGAAGACCGCCACTTCTACGAGCATGACGGCATCAGCCCGTACTCGATTGGTCGCGCCTTCCTCGCCAATATCACCGCCGGTAAAGCGGTGCAGGGCGGCAGCACGCTGACGCAGCAGCTGGTGAAAAACCTGTTCCTCACCAACGAACGCTCGCTGTGGCGTAAAGCGCGTGAAGCCTATATGGCGGTGATCATGGATGCGCGCTACAGCAAAGATCGCATTCTTGAGCTCTACCTGAACGAGGTGTATCTCGGCCAGGCGGGCAACGACCAAATCCGCGGTTTCCCGCTGGCCAGCCTGTACTATTTTGGCCGCCCGGTGGACGAACTGAGTCTTGATCAGCAGGCGATGCTGGTCGGCATGGTTAAAGGTGCGTCGCTGTACAATCCGTGGCGTAATCCGCAGCTGGCGCTGGAGCGACGTAACCTGGTGCTGCGTCTGCTGCAACAGCAGAAAGTGATCGATCAGGAGCTGTACGACATGCTGTCGGCGCGGCCGCTTGGCGTTCAGCCGAAAGGCGGGGTGATCACGCCGCAGCCGGCGTTTATGCAGATGGTGCGTAATGAGCTGCAGGCGAAGCTGGGTGATAAGGTCAAAGACCTCTCCGGCGTGAAGATCTTCACCACGCTCGATCCGATTTCGCAGGATGCGGCGGAAAAAGCGGTTGAAGACGGCATTCCCACGCTGAAGAAACAGCGCGGGCTGAAAGATCTGGAAACCGCGATGGTGGTGGTCGACCGCTTCAGTGGTGAAGTGCGCGCCATGGTCGGCGGTGCCGATCCACAGTTTGCCGGCTATAACCGCGCGCTGCAGGCGCGTCGCTCGATTGGTTCACTGGCAAAACCGGCGACCTATCTGACCGCCCTCAGCCAGCCAAACAGCTATCGCCTGAACAGCTGGATCGCCGACGAGCCGATCGCGCTGAAACAGCCAAACGGTTCGGTGTGGAAGCCGATGAACGACGATCGTCGCTTCAGCGGTAAAGTGATGCTGGTGGATGCGCTGACTAACTCGATGAACGTGCCAACCGTTAACCTCGGTATGACGCTGGGACTCGACGCGGTAGTGGATACCTGGACCAAACTGGGCGTGCCAAAAGATCAGCTGCATCCGGTACCGGCGATGCTGCTGGGGGCGCTTAACCTGACGCCGATTGAAGTGGCGCAGGCGTTCCAGTCAATTGCCAGCGGCGGTAACCGCGCTGCGCTGTCGGCGGTGCGCTCGGTAATTGCGGAAGATGGCACGGTGCTGTATCAGAGCTTCCCGCAGGCGCAGCGCGTTGAGCCGGCGCAGGCGGCGTATCTGACGCTGTATACCATGCAGCAGGTGGCCGATCACGGTACGGCGCGGGCGCTGGGCGCACGCTTCCCGGGTGCGCATCTGGCGGCGAAAACCGGTACCACCAATGACCTGATCGACAGCTGGTTTGCCGGTATTGATGGCAAAGAAGTGGCGATCACCTGGGTTGGCCGCGACAACAACCAGACCTCGAAGCTGTACGGTGCCAGCGGTGCGATGCAGATCTATCGTCGCTACCTCGACAACCAGGCGCCGATGCCACTGGTCCTGACGCCACCGGAAGATATCACTCAGATGAATATCGATTCGGCCGGTAACTTTGTCTGCGGCAGCGGCAGCAGCACCTGGCGTTCGCTGCCGGTGTGGGCGCTGGATCCGAACGCGCTGTGCCAGCAGCAACAGCAGCAGATTCAGCAGCAGCAGCAACAGCAAGAACAGCAACAACAGCAACAGCAGCAGCCGCAGGGCGAGCAGAAGGACTCTGACGGCGTCGCGGGCTGGATTAAAGATATGTTCGGCAGTAAATAAGCCATCCGGCACTGCACCGGCTTTATACCTTCAGAGCCTGTGCAGTGCCGGCGTTTTACCACCACGTGGCGGCACCAGATACATGGCGACGCTCCAGCCTGAGCCTTACCTATAAGCTAAATGTAACTCCCTCTGGCGCTGCGGCGCCTTTTTCTTTGCCCGCCATTTTTTTAGCCGCGATCATGGATATGTGCGATCCGCTGGCAAACTCACCGCCATCAGGCATTACATCTTGCGGTGCTTGCCGGGTTTCGCCTAAAATCCGTGCGTCTAATAATCATTCTCGTTTCCATTCGCCTGCATTGTTCTATTTTCATGAGATCCCACTATGAATGCGCGAAACACTTTTCCTTGTTCTCTGCGCGCGGTGACCACCCGTCGACCGCTCGCGTTATTGATTTCCCTGACTCTGGGCACACTCAGCATGCAGGCGCTGGCCGAAGATACCGTGGTGGTGACGGCTGATGGCGGCAGCGGCGTCGCGCAGGAGAGCGCATGGGGACCGTCGCCGACCATCGCCGCTAAACACAGCGCGACCGGCACCAAAACCGATACGCCAATCGAGAAGAATCCGCAGTCGGTGTCGGTGGTGACGCAGGAAGAGATGTCAATGCATGCGGTGACCAGCGTCAAAGGTGCGTTTAATTACACGCCAGGCGTGCTGACCGGTAACCGCGGCAGCTCGGACGTTATCGATGCGCTGTCGATTCGCGGCTTCAGCGAAACCAACACCAACCAGTATCTGGATGGCCTGAAGCTGCAGGGTGACAACTATTCCGAATTCGCTATCGATCCTTATTTCCTTGAGCGCGCGGAACTGCTGCGTGGTCCGGTGTCGGTGCTCTACGGTAAGAGCAACCCGGGCGGTGTGGTATCACTGGTGAGCAAGCGGCCGACCCAGGAGACGCTGCGTGAAGTCCAGTTCCAGATGGGCACCGACAACCTGTTCTCCACCGGCTTCGATTTTGGCGGCTCACTGGATGATGACGGTGTTTACAGCTATCGCCTGACCGGCCTGGCGCGCAGCGCCGATGCGCAACAGGAGATGAACAAAGAGAAGCGCTATACCCTTGCGCCTTCGTTCAGCTGGCGTCCCGATGCCAATACCCGCTTTGACCTGCTGACCTACTTCCAGAACGAACCGGAAACCGGCTATTACGGCTGGCTGCCGCGTGAAGGCACCGTGGTGGGCATCACCCGGCCGGACGGCAGCAGCTATAAGCTGCCCACCAATTTTGATGAAGGCGAAGACAGCAATAAGATCTCGCGCAACACCAAAATGGTTGGCTACAACTTTGAGCACAGCTTTAACGATACCTGGACGGTGCGCCAGAATCTGCGCTATGCCGAGCTGAAAACGAATTATCGCAGTATTTATGGCAACGGCTATCTGCCTGAGTCACAACAGATTACGCGTGGTTCAGCCATTTCCGATGAGAAACTGAATCAGTTTGCCGTCGATAATCAGGTGCAGGCAAAATTTGCTACCGGTGCGGTGGATCATACGCTGCTGATGGGGGTTGATTATCAGCGCACCCGTAATGATATTGATGCTGCCTTTGCCTCCGCAGCGCCAATCAACGCGATTGATCCGCAGTACGGTAATGATGCTGTGGGTGCCGCCTTCCCCTATCAATATCTGAACCGTCAGGAACAAACTGGCCTGTATACGCAGGATCAGATGGAATGGAATAAATGGGTGCTGACGCTGGGCGGGCGATACGATTATGCGATGACCTCCGCACTGAACCGTAACGGTAACAGCGAAGTAAAAAACCACGACCAGGCATTTACCTGGCGCGGTGGTGTGAACTATGTGTTTGATAATGGTATCGCGCCGTATTTCAGCTACAGCGAATCCTTTATCCCAACGACTGGCACCACGGTTGATGGGAAACCTTTTGACCCATCCCGCGCGAAGCAGTATGAGGCTGGCGTAAAATACGTACCAAAAGATCGCCCGATTGTGGTCACCGCAGCGGTTTATCAGCTGACTAAAACCAAAAACCTGACGGCAGATCCGAACAGCCTGCAGTTTAGTGTGCAGGGAGGGGAGATTCGCTCACGTGGCGTCGAGCTGGAAGCCAAGGCGGCGCTTAACGCCAACATTAACCTGACGGCGGCTTACTCTTATACCGATGCGGAATACACCGAAGACACCTTGCTGAAAGGCCGTACGCCGGTGCAGGTGCCGAAGCATATGGCTTCGCTGTGGGGTGATTACACCTTCCACGAAACCGCCCTGTCGGGCTTCACCGTGGGTGCCGGGGTGCGCTACGTGGGTGAAAGCAAAGGTCTGTACGCCAGCGGCGCAAATGCCAACCAGAACTTTGACGTCGCCGCGTACACCACTGTAGATGCCGCACTGAAGTACGATCTGGGCCGCTTCGGCTTGCCGGGCTCAACCGTCGGCGTCAACATCAACAACCTGTTCGATCGCGAATACGTTGCCAGCTGCTACCGCGACTACGCCTGCTACTGGGGCGCAGAGCGCCAGATCGTCGGTACCGCCACCTTCCGCTTCTGATACTGAACACAGGGCGCTGTGGCGCCCGTTAACCAGGGATTATCATGCAGCATCCGCACCACGCAGAAACCACCTTTTCACTGGAAAACGTCAGCTTCCGTGTGCCCGGCCGCACGCTGCTGCATCCGCTGTCGCTGACTTTCGCCCCGGGCAAAGTCACCGCGCTGATCGGGCATAACGGTTCCGGTAAATCCACGCTGCTGAAGATGCTCGGCCGTCACCACGCCGCCAGCGAAGGGCGCGTGATGCTGAACGGTGAGGCGGTTGATACCTGGAGCAGTAAAGCTTTTGCACGTCAGGTAGCCTATCTGCCGCAGCAACTGCCCGCGGCGGAGGGCATGACGGTGCGCGAGCTGGTGGCGATTGGGCGCTATCCGTGGCACGGTGCGCTGGGGCGCTACGGCCAGGAAGATCGCGATCGGGTAGACGAGGCGATTGCGCTGGTTGGACTGAAACCCTTCGCCGGGCGCCTGGTGGACAGCCTGTCCGGCGGCGAGCGGCAGCGTGCGTGGCTGGCGATGCTGGTGGCGCAGAACAGCCGCTGCCTGCTGCTGGATGAACCCACCTCGGCGCTGGATATCGCCCATCAGGTGGATGTGCTGGCGCTGATTCAGCGCCTCAGCCACGAACGCGGCCTGACGGTGATAGCGGTATTGCACGATCTCAACATGGCGGCTCGCTACTGTGACCGGCTGGTGGCGCTGCGCGCGGGCGAAGTGATCGCGCAAGGCGGACCGGAAGCGATTATGCAGGCCGGGGTGCTGGGTGATATTTATGGCATTCCGATGGGCATTCTGCCGCATCCGCAGGGCGGCGCGCCCGTCAGCTTTGTCTACTGAGGCCTCGTGATGTTCGACCTTTCCCGTCGCCGTCTGCTGACCGCGCTGGCGCTCTCACCGCTGATGAACCTTGCACCGCTGCGCGCCGCGCCGCCGGACAGCCAGCGCATCCTGGCGCTGGAGTGGCTGCCGGTGGAGTTGCTGATGGCGCTCGGCGTCGCCCCGCTCGGCGTGGCCGATCTGCATAACTACGCCATCTGGGTGGGTGACCCGGTCTTGCCGGCCGGCACCGTCGATCTCGGCTTACGTACCGAACCCAATCTGGAACTGATGACCCAGCTGGCACCGTCGCTGATCCTGCACTCCAACGGTTACGGCCCGGCGGTCGACAAGCTGGAGCGCATTGCGCCGACGATGGGCTTTGACCTCAACAGCGGCGATGGCAAACCGTTCACCACCGCGCGCACATCGCTGCATGCGCTGGGTGCCCGGCTTGGCCTTGAAGCGCAGGCACAGGCCCATTTGCACTGGGTGGATGGTGAAGTGGCTGCCGCGCGTGAGCGGTTACGTCCGTGGGCGCAGCGTCCGCTGCTGCTGATGTCGCTGATGGATCCGCGTCACGCCATTACCTTCGGTAAAGGCAGCCTGTTCCTCGAGGTGATGGAGCAGCTTGGCCTGCGCAATGCCTGGCAGGGCGAAACCAACTTCTGGGGCAGTGCGGTGGTCGGGCTGGAGCGGCTGGCGGAGGTCGGTGACGTTGAGGTGATCTGTTTCGATCACGATAACGAACGCGATATGCAGCAGGTGACGCAAAGCGCACTGTGGCAGGCGCTGCCGTTTGTCCGTTCCGGCCGTTTCCGGCGGGTGCCGGCGGTGTGGTACTACGGCGCCACTTACTCAGCCATCAAATTTATTCGCGTGCTGGAACGCGCGCTGGAGTCGCACTGATGCGCAACCGTCTGTTTCCCGTCGCGCTGCTCAGCGTGCTCAGTTTACTGGCGCTGGCGCTCACGTTTATCAACCTGCACCAGGCGCTGCCATTGGCGCAGTGGCAGCAGGCGATGTTCGCGCCGGATATCGATAACATCCGTCAGGTGGTGTTCCACTACAGCCTGCTGTCGCGGCTGGCGCTGGCGCTGCTGGTTGGGGCCGGACTTGGCCTTGCGGGCCTGCTGTTTCAGCAGGTGCTGCGCAATCCGCTGGCGGAGCCGACCACGCTGGGCGTCTCTTCCGGCGCGCAGCTTGGCCTGACCGTCGCTACTCTGTGGCAGCTGCCGGGCGGGGAGCTGACGCAGCAGTTTGCCGCGATGGGCGGGGCGGTGCTGGTCGGCGTGCTGGTGTTTGGCATCGCCTGGGGCAAGCGTCTGTCGCCGGTGACGCTGATCCTGGCCGGTCTGGTACTGAGCCTGTATGCCGGCGCGGTTAATCAAATCTTTGCCATCTTCAATCACGATCAGCTGCAAAACATGTTTCTGTGGAGCACTGGCGCGCTGAACCAGCTCGACGGCCACAACGTGGCGCTGCTGTGGCCGCGCCTGCTGCTGGCGTTCGCACTGGCGCTGGCGCTGTTGCGTCCGCTGACGTTGATAGGGCTGGATGATGGCGTGGCAAAAAACCTCGGTCTGGCGCTGTCGGCGGCGCGCATTGCCGCGCTGGCGCTGGCGATCCTGCTCAGTGCGCAGCTGGTTAACGTCGCCGGCATCATCGGCTTTATCGGGCTGTTCGCGCCGCTGCTGGCGAAGATGCTGGGGGCGCGTCGTCTGCTGAGCCGCTTGCTGCTGGCGCCGCTGATTGGCGCACTGCTGCTGTGGCTGGCCGATCAGTGCGTGCTGTGGCTAACCGCGCACTGGCGTGAAGTGTCAACCGGGACGGCTACCGCGCTGATTGGCGTGCCGATTCTGCTGTGGCTGCTGCCGCGTCTGCGCACGGGCTCGCTGCCGCCGGCGATGAATGCCGGCGACACAGTGCCGCAGGAGCGACAGGCCGTGCTGCGCTGGTGCCTGGCGGGCGTGATGATTCTGGCGCTGTGCAGTCTGGCAGGCATCGCGTTTGGGCGCGACGCACACGGCTGGACGTGGGTCAGCGGCGATATGCTGCAACAGCTGCTGCCGTGGCGTGTGCCGCGCGTGCTGGCGGCACTGGTAGTCGGCACGATGCTGGGCGTCGCCGGGGTGCTGATTCAGCGCCTGACCGGTAATCCGATGGCCAGTCCGGAAGTGCTGGGCATCAGCTCCGGGGCGGCCTGCGGGGTAGTGGTTATGCTGTTCTTTGTGCCCGGCAACGCGGTCGCCTGGCTGCTGCCGGCCGGCGTGCTGGGCGCCGCGCTGACGCTGCTGGTGATTATACTGGTGGCCAGCCGCGGCGGTTTTGCACCGGAACGCATGTTGCTGGCCGGAATGGCGCTGAACAGTGCGTTTGTCACGTTACTGATGGTGTTGCTGGCGAGCGGCGATCCGCGCATGGCCGGGCTGCTGAGCTGGATTTCCGGTTCGACGTACAACATCTCAATGACGCAGGCGCTGCAGAGTGCTGTCGTGGGCATGATACTGGTGGCGCTGGCACCGCTGGCCAGCCGCTGGCTGACGCTGCTGCCGCTCGGCAGTGCCACGGCGCGCTCAGCCGGCATGGCGCTGAACCGATCGCGCTTCAGCCTGCTGTTGCTGGCGGCTGCGCTGACCGCCACCGCGACGCTCACTATCGGTCCGCTGAGTTTTATTGGCCTGATGGCACCGCATATTGTGCGCATGCTCGGCTTCCGTCGCGCGTTGCCGCAATTGCTGATGGCTGGCCTGCTCGGCGGGGGGCTGCTGGTGTTCGCCGACTGGTGCGGCCGCATGCTGGCCTTCCCGGATCAAATCCCGGCAGGTCTGATGGCAACCTTCTTCGGCGCGCCGTATTTTATCTGGCTGCTAAGGCGCGCTTAGTGAAGCGGGGCGCTATGAATGGCGCCCCGGCAGGTTTACAGCTGCGCGAAGCAGCGGCGGGCGGCATCGACGGTGCGCTGAATATCTTCCTGGCTGTGCGCCAGTGACATAAAGCCGGCCTCATAGGCCGATGGCGCGAGGTAAACACCTTCCTGCAGCATCAGATGGAAGAAACGCTTAAAGCGCTCCACATCGCACTTCGTCACGTCGGCGTAGCAGGTCACGCTGTCGGCGTCGGTGAAGAAAATACCGAACATGCCACCGACGTGGTTCACCACCAGCGGGATATTTTCCGCCTCCGCCGCCGCCAGCAGGCCAGCACACAGCTGGTCGGTGAGTGCGGTTAAGGTCGCATGGGTGCCAGGCTGCGCAATCTGCGACAGGCAGGCAAAACCGGCGGCCATGGCAATCGGATTGCCGGACAGCGTGCCCGCCTGATACACCGGGCCAGTGGGAGCCAGCGCGGCCATCACTTCGCGGCGGCCGCCAAAAGCACCAACCGGCATACCGCCGCCGATGATCTTGCCGAGACAGGTCAGGTCTGGCGTAACGTCGTAATAAGCCTGGGCACCGCCCAGCGCCACGCGGAAGCCGGTCATCACTTCATCGATAATCAGCAGCGCGCCAAACTCATCGCACAGCGCACGCAGGCCCGGCAGGAATTCCGGCTGCGGCGGGATGCAGTTCATGTTGCCCGCCACCGGTTCGACGATGATACAGGCGATCTCTTGCGGATACTGCTCAAACGCCGCGCGCACCGAGTCGAGATCGTTATAGGTGCAGGTCAGGGTATGACGGGCGAAATCCGCCGGCACGCCCGGCGAGTTGGGCTGGCCGAGGGTCAGCGCACCGGAACCGGCTTTCACCAGCAGGCAGTCAGCGTGGCCGTGGTAGCAGCCCTCAAATTTGATGATTTTGTCACGCTGGGTGAAACCGCGCGCCAGGCGGATGGCGCTCATGGTGGCTTCGGTGCCGGAGTTAACCATACGCACCATATCCATGCTCGGCACCAGCTCGCACACCAGCTCGGCCATCTTCACTTCCATCTCGGTCGGCGCGCCAAAACTCAGGCCGCGCGCGGCGGCTTCGATCACCGCATTGCGAATGGTGGCGTTATTGTGGCCCAGCACCATCGGTCCCCAGGAGCCGACGTAATCGATATAGGCTTTGCCATCGGCATCATACAGATAGGCACCGTCGGCGCGTTCGATGAACAGCGGCACGCCGCCCACGCCGGTAAAGGCACGCACCGGGGAGTTCACGCCGCCCGGGATCAGGCGTTGTGCTTCGGCATACAGGTTTTCTGACTTACTCATGGTTCGGCTCCTGCTGTTCTGGAAAAAATCTGGCGCCATTCTACGGAAGAGCGGCCGGTGAAGAAAGGCGCGCGGCCGCTTGCGCCTGCGACATTGCTATACTTTATGCCATAACTGGCGGCACACAGTGTCAAGGGCGCTACTTGATTGCACTGGACGGCTGGCAGATAATAGCGAAATTGAGGTCGTTTTCTGACCTGGACGTTTACCCGGAGTAAAAGATGAGTGACGACGTAGCCGCGCTGCCTCTGCAGTTCACCGATGCAGCAGCGAAAAAAGTAAAAAACCTGATTGCGGATGAAGAGAATCCGGCGCTGAAACTGCGCGTATATATCACCGGCGGGGGCTGCAGTGGCTTCCAGTATGGTTTTACTTTTGACGATCAAATGAATGACGGCGACATGACCATCGAGAAGCAGGGTGTGGCGCTGGTAGTTGACCCGATGAGCCTGCAGTATCTGGTGGGTGGATCGGTTGACTACACCGAAGGTCTGGAAGGTTCACGCTTTATCGTGACCAATCCCAACGCCAAAACCACCTGCGGCTGCGGCTCCTCTTTCAGCATCTGATGCTGGGCTGGCTGCCGTTCTGGCAGCCATGATTTACCACTCAATCGTCACTAAGCGAGCCGTTTCACGGCGCATCGCATCGCGGTTCAATACGCTTTGTGTCACGCGCGGCTGCGCGCTGAAATGCCGGCCACAGTCAACAGACGGCAGCGTCTGCTCACTCGGGCGTGAGATATCGCAGCGGGAGAAAATCGTCAGCGAGACGGCGATAGAGCCCGTGGTGGTTGCCGCACCGATCGGTGCAGCCACGATCAGCCCTATGGCCAGCAGCAGCGCTCTGGTCATGGTGAAATCCTGGTGATGTCAAAAGTGCGCTACGCGCTAAAAGGGCACAGAGCATACGTGGCCGCTGTGCCTTGTTATTTGATTTTCGACATGAATCGTCGAATCTTTAGTCTGGTAATGCTTTATTTTTCGTCGGATGTAAAGCTTCGCACAATTGCTTTGCCGCCAGCAGCAAGCGCGGACCCGGCCGGCTCAGCCAGTCATCGTTAAGCGCAATCACCGGCACGTTAAGCTGCGGCTGCCAGAAGCGCGCGACGCTGGCGGCGCGGCTGGCATCACCGCCAGTGACAATCGCCTGCGGGTGCCGCGTCAGCACCTGCTCCCGGCTCACCTGAGGCCAGCTCACGCTGCTGTCAGCAAAGATATTGCGACCGCCGCACAGTGTGACGACCTCATTCTGCAGCGTGCTGCGCGCGGCGGTAAACAGCGGCTGCTGGCCAAACTGCAGAAACAGCGGCACCGGCGTTTGCTGCTGATAGCGCTGACGCAGCGTCTGCAGCTGCTGGTGTAACGCCTGTGCGGCCGCGGTGGCCCGCTGGGGCTGTGGGCTCCAGCGCTGCAGCGCCGCCAGCGCGTCAATCATCTGGTCGAGTGATTGCGGATCGATCCATTCTACATGGATGCCCAGACGCTGCAGCTGCTCCACCTGGCGCAGTGGATTGCCGCCGCGCCAGGCCAGCACCACATCCGGTCTGAGCTGCACAATGCGTTCAACGCGAATGCCCTGCCAGTTCGCCACCTGCTCCAGCTGGCGAGCAGCGGCGGGATAGTCTGACCACGCGCTCACCGCCACCGGCGTGATGCCAGCGGCAAACGCCAGTTCAGTGAGATGCGGCGACAGGGTAATGACGCGCGGTGCGGCCAGCAGACTGTGGCACAGCAGCCACAGCCCGAGCAGCAGATATTTAGCCACGCGCCAGCTGAGCCAGCAGGTTTTCCACCATCAGCGACGACTGTTTAGCCGCCACGCTGAGGAACTCTTCGAAACTCAGATGCGACGCTTTATCGGCCACGTCAGAAATAGCGCGTACCACCACGAACGGCACCTTAAACTGATGGCAAACGTGACCAATCGCCGTGGCTTCCATCTCTACCGCAATCGCCTGCGGGAAGGTGCTGCGGATACGCTCCAGCGGCGCGGCGCCATTGATAAAGGCGTCACCGCTGACCACCAGACCGCGCACCGCGTTGAGATCCAGCTGTTTGATCACCTGCTCTGCGGCGGCAATCAGCGCGCTGTCCGCGACAAACGCCGCCGGGCAGCCCGCCATCTGACCAGGCTCATAGCCAAAGGCGGTGACATCGGCATCGTGATAACGCACTTCATCGGACACCACGATATCGCCCACCTGCAGGGTTGGTGCCAGACCGCCTGCGGAACCGGTGTTGATCACCAGATCTGGTTTGCACAGCTCCAGCAGCAGCGTGGTACCCAGCGCGGCCGCGGTTTTGCCGATGCCCGATTTCAGCAGAGCCACCTCAACGCCGTTGAGCGTACCGGTGTAAATTTCGCAGCCGGCCAGCGTCAGCGTCTGACGGTTTTCAATTTTGTCACGCAGCAGTGTGACTTCCTGCTCCATCGCGCCAATAATGCCTGCTTTCATAAAGAATCTCGCTGTAGTTATGGATGTATAAGGCTAAAGTGAGGCATAGTCTAACATGGCTCAATGGGGATCAATTCAGGAAAAAATAAGGGGTAACAATGGCGACGATCAATTTCAGGAAGAAGATCAGTTTCACCCGCCCTTATACCAGCCGCAAAGATCCCGAAGGCGAATACTTTATTACCCGCCACTTTGAAAGCGATCGTGGACGCATTATTAATTCTGCCGCGATTCGCCGTCTGCAACAAAAAACCCAGGTGTTTCCGCTGGAGCGGAATGCGGCCGTGCGCTCGCGCCTGACCCATTCGCTTGAGGTGCAGCAAACCGGACGTTACATCACCAAAGAGATTCTGCATACGCTGAAAACCCAGGGCGGCGGGCTGGCGGCTTACGGCCTCGATGGCTTTGAGGGCGCGGTCGAGAGCCTGGTGGAGATGGCCTGCCTGCTGCACGACGTCGGCAACCCGCCGTTTGGCCATTTTGGTGAAGCGGCGATCAATGACTGGTTTGATGACAACCTGCCGGCCGAACTGGTGGATCCGCTGGTGGCGGGCGTGGCGGATGACGCGCAGCGTGCCGATTTCGACCGGTTAAATGCAATGATTCGTCAGGATTTGTGCCATTTCGAAGGGAATGCGCAGGCCATTCGGCTGGTGCATACCCTGCTGCAGCTAAATCTTAGCTATGCGCAGGTAGCGTGTATTTTAAAATACACCGCGCCGGCGTGGTGGCAGGGCGATAAGCCGGCGGAGTTCAGCGTATTAATGAAAAAGCCGGGTTTCTATTTATCCGAACGTGAATATGTGGCCGATCTTCGCGCGGCAACGGATATACCTGAGCACCATCGTTATCCGCTGACCTGGATAATGGAAGCGGCTGACGATATCTCCTATTGTATTGCCGACCTTGATGACGCCGTAGAAAAAGACATCTTCACCGTCGATACGCTCTATCATTCTTTGCTCAACGCCTGGGGCCCGGTGAAACCTGGCGACGCGTTTAGCCGCACCATTAATGAAGCGTGGAAAGAGGCCAATCAGAAAAAGCGTCGCAGTATTAGCGATCAGTTTTTCATGTCGCTGCGGGTTAACGTCCAGAGCGTGCTGGTCAGCCATGCGGTGCGCCGCTTTGTTGATAATTTACCTGCCATTTTTGCCGGCAACTTTAACCATGCGCTACTGGAAGACGACGGTGATGAAGGGCGCCTGTTAAAATTATTTAAAACCGTGGCGCGCCAGCAGGTGTTTAATCACCCTGAAGTTGAGCAGCTGGAATTACAGGGTTATCGGGTCATTAAAGGATTACTGGAAATTTATCAGTCGCTGATGCAGCTCGATTATGAACAGTTTACCACGTTAATGAATGAGGATTTTCTCGCGAAACATCCGATCGAAACCCGACTGTTTCATAAACTTTCCGGTAAACATCGTAAAGCTTATCAGCAACAGATGCGTAATCTGGTGGTGCAGCATAAATATCAGCGATTGTTATGGGAACGTTATTACCGCTCGCGGCTGATTCAGGACTATATCAGCGGGATGACGGACAATTACGCCTGGGATGAGTATCGTCGGTTGATGGCGGTGGAATAAGCGCAGTTTTGTAAAGACGAAGAATAAATTTTTACCTTTACCCAATACTTTATCAGGAACTTCGCGCTAAAAACTTAATCTCATCATCACGACCACAGCAATGGTCTGCACGTTAATTTCAGAGAGACACAGACGAATGAAAAAAAGCACATTAATGTTAAGTGCGCTGGCGCTTAGTCTGGGCATGGCGTTAAGCCCTGTCAGTGTTTTCGCGGCGGAGACAGCGTCTTCCTCCAGTCAGCAACTGCCCAGCCTGGCACCCATGCTGGAAAAAGTGATGCCTTCCGTGGTCAGTATCAGCGTGGAAGGCAGCACCACGGTGAAAACCCCGCGCATGCCGCAGCAGTTCCAGCAATTCTTTGGCGATAATTCCCCCTTCTGTCAGGACGGATCGCCGTTCCAGGGTTCACCTATGTGCCAGGGCGGCGGCGGTGACGGTAGCGACGATGGCGCCAACGCGCAGAAGCAGCAGTTCCGCGCGCTGGGTTCTGGGGTAATCATCAACGCCGACAAAGGCTATGTGGTGACCAACAACCACGTGGTGGATAACGCCACCAAAATTCAGGTACAGCTGAGCGATGGCCGTCGCTACGATGCTAAGGTCATCGGCAAAGATCCGCAGTCTGACATCGCGCTGATCCAGCTGCAGGATGCGAAAAACCTGACGGCAATTAAGATCGCAGACTCCGACAATCTGCGCGTCGGTGATTACACCGTGGCCATCGGTAACCCGTACGGCCTGGGCGAAACGGTCACGTCCGGCATCGTCTCGGCGCTGGGGCGCAGCGGCCTTAACGTCGAAAATTACGAAAACTTTATCCAGACCGATGCCGCCATCAACCGCGGCAACTCCGGCGGTGCGCTGGTTAACCTGAACGGCGAGCTGATCGGTATTAACACCGCGATCCTCGCACCGGACGGTGGCAACATCGGTATCGGCTTTGCCATCCCGAGTTCCATGGTGAAAAACCTGACCGCGCAGATGGTGGAGTATGGCCAGGTGAAACGCGGCGAGCTGGGCATTATGGGCACCGAGCTCAACTCCGAGCTGGCTAAAGCGATGAAAGTGGATGCGCAGCGCGGCGCCTTTGTCAGCCAGGTGCTGCCAAACTCCGCGGCGGCGAAAGCCGGCGTGAAAGCGGGCGATGTGGTGGTCTCTATGAACGGTAAAGCGCTGACCAGCTTTGCGGCGCTGCGTGCGGAAGTCGGCTCGCTGCCGGTCGGCACCAAACTGCAGCTGGGCCTGCTGCGCGACGGCAAACCGCTGAACGTGACGGTTGAGCTGCAGCAGAGCTCACAGGATAAAGTGCAGTCCGCGACGATTTACACCGGCATTGAAGGCGCCGATCTCAGTAACGTTGACAGCAACGGCCAGAAGGGCGTGCGCGTTGACAGCGTGAAGGCCGGCAGCGCAGCGGCACGTATCGGCCTGAAGAAAGGCGATGTGATCCTCGGTGTGAACCAGCAGGCGGTAAGCAACCTTGGCGAGCTGCGTAAAATCCTCGACACCAAACCGTCGGTGCTGGCGCTCAACGTCAAGCGCGGCGACAGCAGCCTCTATCTGCTGATGCAGTAATCCTTTTATTGGTCTCTCAGGCGAGCTTCGGCTCGCCTTTTTATTGCCTGTATGCTGCTGCGCCCCCAGTCATCTGTGCCTTCCCAGTGTGACCGCTGCCGCAATTCCGGTAATCGCCCTGCGGCTATGTGCAGTTGCACAATGCCAGGGGGAATCGGGATGCGTATTCTGTCGGTTCGTCCCGAATTCTGGAGTGTTTGATGGCCACCTATCATCTTGATGCGCGACTGGCTCAGGATATCGTTGCCCGCACCATGAAAATTATCGACAGTAATGTCAATGTGATGGATGCGCGCGGCCGCATTATTGGCAGTGGCGATCGCGAGCGTATTGGCGAATTGCACGAGGGCGCGCTGCTGGTGCTGTCACAGGGCAGGGTGGTTGATATTGACGAAGCGGTAGCTAAACACTTGCACGGCGTGCGGCCGGGCATCAATTTACCGCTGCGCATTGACGGCGACATCGTCGGCGTGATTGGCCTCACCGGCCAGCCCAGCACGTTACGCCATTACGGCGAGCTGGTGTGCATGACGGCAGAGATGATGCTGGAACAGGCGCGCCTGCTGCATATGCTGGCGCAGGACAGCCGCCTGCGTGAGGAGCTGGTGCTGAACCTGATCCGCAGCGATACGCTGTCGCCAGCGCTGAACGAATGGGCGCAGCGACTGGGCATCGATCTCAATCAGCCGCGCGTGGTGGCGGTGGTGGAAGTGGACAGCGGACAGCTGGGGGTCGATAGCGCGATGTCGGAGCTGCAGCAATTACAGACGCTGCTGACCACGCCCGATCGTGACAACCTGATCGCCATTGTTTCGCTCACCGAAATGGTGGTGCTGAAGCCAGCGCTGAATGCCCATGGCCGTTACGATCAGGACGATCATCGCCGCCGCGTCGATCAACTGCTGCAGCGCATGAAAGAGAGCGGTCAGGTGCGGATGCGTATCGCGCTCGGCAATTTCTTTACCGGGCCCGGCAGCATTGCGCGCTCTTACCGCACCGCCCGCACCACCATGATGGTGGGCAAACAGCGCATGCCGCAGCAGCGGAGCTTCTTCTATCAGGATCTGGTGCTGCCGGTGCTGCTGGATAGCCTGCGCGGCGGCTGGCAGGCCAGCGAGCTGGCACGTCCGCTGGCTAAGCTGAAGAGCATGGACAATAACGGTTTGCTGCGGCGCACGCTGGTTGCGTGGTTCAGTCATAACGTGCAGCCGAGCGCCACAGCGCGCGCGCTGTTTATTCATCGCAATACGCTGGAGTACCGCCTGAACCGCATCTCGGAACTGACCGGCCTTAATCTGGCGAACTTTGACGATCGGCTGCTGCTGTATGTGGCGCTGCAGCTTGATGAGCAGGCATAAAAAAGGCCAGCAGCAGCTGGCCTGAGAAGCGGCGGGAATTAGCGACCGTTGCGGGTCAGCTGATCGAGATCGGATTCGATTTCGGCGATTTTGTTCGACACCACGTTCTCCAGATGGCGCAGATCGGCGAGGATTTTGCGCTTCAGATCCACTTCTACCTGATCGCGCTGGCAGATCTGATCCAGTTCGTCGATCACGTAACGCAGGTTAGGGCTGATTTCCTGAATCTCTTTATAACCCTGGGTGGTGTGATCGGCCACCACGGTTTTGCGCTGACGCGGGTATTTAAACTTCACGCTTTTGGCGAAGAACTCGCCCTTGTCTTTGCGGAAGTAGATTTTCAGGATGTCGTTGTTGGCTTCCTGACGCAGGCTGTAGCGGTCAATGTCTTCAGGATTGCTGATACCTAAGCTTTTCAGGTTGTCGTACATAGCGTTTATATTCCATCTGAGAGTGAGTGAGCGCGCAGGATTATCATCATCATTAGGCTGCGTAATAAGCGCAACGAACCGAACGCTTACGGCATACTTAATCAACTGTAGACACAAAAACCGGGATGAACAGTGCGCGACCGGAGTTAACTGGCGCGGATTATGACCTGTTTGAAAAACAAACGCACCTGTTAATTCGCGGCGCGAAACAGGTAATAGCGGCAGGAGTGTAAAGAAAAAATGACGGGCCTGAATACAGGCCCGTGGGCATAAAAATAAGCGGGAAGAAAAAACTTAATCGATGGTACGCAGCAGTTCGTTGATGCCGGTTTTTGCCAGCGTTTTCGCGTCGACTTTCTTCACGATCACCGCACAGTACAGGCTGTAGCTACCGTCTTTAGACGGCAGGTTACCGGAAACCACCACCGAACCCGCCGGTACGCGGCCGTAGTGCACTTCACCGGTTTCGCGGTCATAAATTTTGGTGCTCTGGCCGATGTAAACGCCCATAGAGATCACTGAGCCTTCTTCGACGATCACGCCTTCAACGATCTCGGAACGGGCACCGATAAAGCAGTTATCTTCGATGATGGTTGGATTGGCCTGCAGCGGTTCCAGTACGCCGCCGATGCCGACGCCGCCGGACAGGTGCACGTTTTTACCAATCTGCGCACAGGAGCCGACAGTGGCCCAGGTATCTACCATGGTGCCTTCATCGACATACGCACCGATGTTGACATAGGACGGCATCAGCACGGTGTTGCGCGCGATGAATGCACCCTGACGCACCGCTGCCGGTGGCACGACGCGGAAGCCGGCGCTTTTAAAGCGCGCTTCATCCCAGCCGGCAAATTTCATCGGCACTTTGTCGTAGAAGCGGGTCTCTGCCCCGTCGATCAACTGGTTGTCGTTGATACGGAACGACAGCAGTACCGCTTTTTTCAGCCACTGATGCGTTACCCATTCGCCGTTGATCTTTTCTGACACGCGCAGTTCACCGCTGTCCAGCAGGCCAATCACCTGGTTGATCGCTTCACGGGTGGCGCTGTCCACGCTGGTCGGCGTAATGTCGGCGCGGCGTTCAAAGGCAGATTCGATAACGCTCTGTAACTGTTGCATATTTAATTCCTGAGTCTGTCATTGCGGATGCACGCCAGCTGGCGTGCAGAGTAAAATTATCGGGCAAACATTCTTCATGCTGCAGAACGGTGGCGCGCCTATCGGAGCGAGATCCACGGATGGGCCGGGTCACCAGGCCAATGCATCGGCAACGTGAAGAATGGAAGCCGGGTCACATTTTATCGTTTGGATTAAGTACCTCTGTCAACCGTTGTTGCAGCACGGAGCGCATTTCGGCATCCAGCGCACGTCGTTCGCTGTTGGCAAGGATGAACAAATCCTCCACCCGTTCGCCGATGGTACTGATGCGGGCGCCGTGCAGCGAAACACCGAGGTCAGCAAACACTTCGCCGACGCGCGCCAGCAAACCTGGCTGGTCCAGCGCCACCAGCTCCAGATAGCTGCGGCGGTCGGTATGGGTGGGCAAAAAGTTGACTTCGGTATCGACGCTGAAGTGTTTCAGACGTGACGACGGCCGGCGCGTACGCGGTGGCACCCACTGCGTTTGCGTGATCGCCTGCTCCAGCGCCTGAATAATCAGCGGATGGCGATCCGCTGCCAGCGGACTGCCGTCCGGCTCCAGCACAATAAAGGTATCCATGGCCATGCCGTCGCGGCTGGTAAAGATCTGCGCATCGTGCACGCTCAGATTACGGCGATCGAGCTCTCCGGCTACGGCGGCAAACAGGTAAGGGCGATCCGGGCTCCAGATGAAGATCTCGGTGCCGCCGCGCGTGGCCTGCGGGCTTACCAGCACCAGCGGTTTGCTAAGATCATGGTTGATCAGATGCCGCGCGTGCCACGCCAGCTGGTTGGGCGTATGGCGCAGGAAGTAGTCGGCGCGGCAGCGGCTCCAGATATGGTGCAGGCGCTCTTCGTTGAGATTTTCCATGCGCAGCAGCGCCAGCGCCTGCAGCCGGTGATGACGCACGCGCTCGCGCAGATCCGGGCTGTTCTCCATACCGCGGCGCAGCTGTTTTTCGGTGGCGAAGAACAGCTCACGTAGCAGGCTCTGTTTCCAGCTGTTCCACAGGCTTTCATTGGTGGCACAGATGTCGGCAACCGTCAGGCAGGCCAGATAGCGCAGCCGGTTTTCATTTTGCATCACTTCAGCAAACTGCTGAATCACTGTAGGATCCTGAATGTCGCGACGCTGAGCCGTCACCGACATCAGCAGGTGATGACGCACCAGCCACGCCACCAGCTGCATTTCGCGCGAATTGAGGCCGTGCAGCTCAGCAAAGTCCAGCGCGTCCTGCGCGCCAAGAATCGAGTGGTCGCCATCGCGCCCTTTGGCGATATCGTGCAGCAGCGCGGCCATCAGCAGCAGCTCCGGCTGCGGCAGACGCGGCCACAGCTCGACGCACAGCGGGTGCATCGGGCGCGTGGCTTCGTCGGCAAAACTCTCCAGCTTCTGCAACACGCGGATGGTGTGCTCATCCACGGTGTAGGCGTGGAACAGGTCGAACTGCATCTGGCCGACAATGTTGCCCCACAGCGGCGTATAGGCCCACAGTACGCTGTGGCGATGCATTGGCAGCAGCGCGCGCTTTACCGCGCCTGGATGGCGCAGAATTGCCATAAAGGTGCGGCGCGCTTCGGGGATCTGACACAGCGGCTGTTGCAGATGACGGCGGGCGTAGCGCAGCTGGCGCAGCGTGGTGGAATAGATGCCGGTGATGGTTTCGTTACGCACCATCACGTAAAACATGCGCAGAATCGCCTGCGGCTCGCGCTCAAACAGCGTGGGATCGCGCAGGTCGATCAGATTACCGCGCAGCTGAAAATCCTCATCGATACTGCGCGGCTTCTCGGTGGTCGACAGCGCCAGAATGGCTTCGTCAAACAGCTGCAGCAGCATCTGGTTCAGCTCGCCGATACGGCGCGTGACGCGATAGAAATCTTTCATCATGCGCTCAACCGGCTCATTGCCTTCGCCGCCATAGTTGAGGCGCTGTGCCACGTTGAGCTGGCGATCGAAAAGTAAGCGGTTATCGTAGCGCGGCAGCGTCAGGTGCAGCGCGAAACGGATGCGCCAGAGAAATTCCTGGCACTCATTGATCTCATTGCGTTCGGCTTCAGTGAGAAAGCCAAAGCCGACCATCTCATCCATGGTGGTGGCGCCAAAGTGGCGGCGCGCGACCCACTGCAGAGTATGAATGTCGCGCAGCCCGCCCGGGCTGCTTTTGATATCCGGTTCGAGGTTGTAGCTGGTGCCGTGATAACGCTGATGGCGTTCCAGCTGCTCCTCAATTTTGGCAGCGAAGAAGCGTGACGACGGCCAGAAACCGTCGCTGAAGATATTCTTTTGCAGTTCGAGAAACAGCGCCACGTCGCCGGTCAGCATGCGCGACTCAATCAGGTTGGTGGCGACGGTGAGATCCGACAAGCCCTCCAGCAGACACTCTTCCAGCGTGCGTACGCTGTGGCCGACCTCCAGCTTGAGATCCCACATCAGCGTCAGAAGTTCTGAGGTGCGCTGCGCGGCAGCTTCGTCCAGTGGCTGACGGCTCAGGATCAGCACGTCGATGTCCGACAGCGGATGCAGCTCGCCGCGGCCATAGCCGCCCACCGCCACCAGCGCGATCTCTTTCATCTGGTCAAAGCCAAACAGTCGCCATAGCCGGCGCAGCAGGCGATCGATAAACAGCGTGCGCGCATCAATCAGCGATTCGATATCGCTGCCGGCGTCAAAAGCGCAGCCCAGATGCTGCTGGAACTGTTCAAGATACTGTTTGAGTTTGTCGCGCGTCAGCGCGTCGTCTGGCCAGCTGGCGGGGGAATCGGTCAGGCCTTTGTGTACTGCTTCGGTCACGCTACCACTCATCAACATGCCTCTTCTGCGCCATAAAAAAGCGGGCTTAACGCCGTGATGCCGTTCAGTTAGTCACCGTCCGTGACACCACCGCAGTAGCGGCGCGGGTTAACGCGCAACTGATGGCGCCGCTACGGGAGGTGCAGGGATGGGTGAACCTAAACTGACAGGCGTTCGTTTTGAGCCGGCCTGTTATCCTGATGACGAGCGTTACGCGTTGTTTTCCAGCACCGCTGGAATAGTGTCGTCGGCGCGCAGCGTCAGGATCTCACAGCCGTTTTCCGTCACCACAATAGTATGCTCATACTGTGCGGACAAGCTGCGATCTTTGGTTTTCACCGTCCAGCCATCTTTCATGGTGCGGATGCGATAATCACCGGCGTTTACCATCGGTTCGACGGTAAACGTCATGCCAGCCTGCAGCACCACGCCGCTGTCGTCGGCATCGTAATGCAGCACCTGCGGCTCTTCATGGAAGCCTTTACCGATGCCGTGTCCGCAATACTCGCGAACCACGGAAAAATCCTGTGCTTCCACGTATTTCTGAATCGCCCGGCCCAGTTCACGCAGGCGAATGCCCGGCTTCACCAGACGCAGCGCAATGTACAGGCTCTCCTGCGTAACCCGGCACAGGCGCTCGCCCTGAATCGTCGGTTTGCCGACGATGAACATCTTTGACGTATCGCCATGGTATTCATCTTTGATCACCGTGACGTCGACGTTAACGATATCCCCGTCTTTCAGCACGCGATCATCGCTGGGAATACCGTGACATACCACTTCGTTGACCGAAATACACACTGATTTCGGGAAACCGTGGTAGCCGAGACAGGCTGAAATGGCCTGCTGCTTTTCGGTGATGTGCTGGTGGCACAGACGGTCAAGCTCGCCGGTGGTGACGCCTGGCACGACGTGCGGAGCGATCATCTCCAGCACTTCTGCAGCCAGACGGCCCGCCACGCGCATTTTTTCGATTTCTTCTGGGGTTTTGATTGAAATGGCCATTAAATAATCCGCAATCGCCGCAATTTTCGACAATAATGAGTTCTGTGGCAGTCATGTTAGCAGTCAGCAAATAGGCTGCCAAATCGGGATTACAGCCTGCCGCTCATGCTAACAACTGTTGGCGTATTCCTGCGCATTGTGGTATAAAGCGCGCCGACGATTCTCTGTCACCTCGTATGAGAGGGCAGGAAACGCATAAATCTCATTATGTGTACTAAAACACACATGTATCGACACGTACGCCGGGGTGCCTCGTAAGAGGTCGGTTGTATGGGATACATGGAGGCCCAACCCCAAACAAACTTTTAGAGGTAATCATGGCAACTGTTTCCATGCGCGACATGCTCAAGGCTGGTGTTCACTTCGGTCACCAGACCCGTTACTGGAACCCAAAAATGAAGCCATTCATTTTCGGTGCGCGTAACAAAGTTCACATCATCAACCTTGAGAAAACCGTACCAATGTTCAACGAAGCCCTGGCTGAGCTGAACAAGATCTCTTCCCGTAAAGGTAAGATTCTGTTTGTTGGTACCAAGCGCGCTGCTGCCGAAGCGGTAAAAGAGTCTGCACTGAGCTGCGACCAGTTCTTCGTTAACCACCGCTGGCTGGGTGGTATGCTGACCAACTGGAAAACCGTTCGTCAGTCAATCAAACGCCTGAAAGATCTGGAAACTCAGTCTCAGGACGGTACTTTCGACAAACTGACCAAGAAAGAAGCACTGATGCGTGCTCGTGAGCTGGCCAAGCTGGAAAACAGCCTGGGCGGTATCAAAGATATGGGCGGTCTGCCGGATGCACTGTTCGTTGTTGACGCTGACCACGAACACATCGCAATCAAAGAAGCAAACAACCTGGGTATCCCGGTATTTGCTATCGTTGATACTAACTCTGATCCAGACGGCGTTGATTTCGTTATCCCAGGTAACGACGATGCGATCCGTGCTGTAAGCCTGTACCTGACTGCCGTTGCCACTACCGTGCGCGAAGGCCGTTCACAGGACCTGGCTGAGCAGGCTGAAGAAGCTGCTGAAGCTTAATAAGGTTCGCTCTTTCTGAGAGCCCTTAGACATCAGATGTGATCTGTTAAGGGGCCGTGAAGGCCCCTTTATTTATCTCACTTAGTCACGCACCCTGTTCGGGCTGGCGGGGCAAGTAAATTTTCCGCAACAAGTTTCTGACAGTGTGAAAGCACTGCGAGACGAATCGAGGATTCTGGAATGGCTGAAATTACCGCTGCACTGGTAAAAGAACTGCGCGAGCGTACTGGCGCAGGCATGATGGACTGCAAAAAAGCGCTGACCGAAGCGAACGGCGACATTGAGCTGGCGATCGAGAACATGCGTAAGTCTGGTGCGATCAAAGCTGCTAAGAAAGCAGGCAACGTGGCTGCTGACGGCGTGATCAAAACCAAAATCGCTGACGGCTACGCCGTGATTCTGGAAGTGAACTGCCAGACTGACTTCGTGGCAAAAGATGCCGGTTTCCAGGCCTTTGCTGACAAAGTGCTGGACGCTGCTGCTGCCGGTAAAGTGACTGATGTGGAAGTTCTGAAAGCGCAGTTCGAAGAAGAGCGCGTGGCACTGGTTGCGAAAATCGGTGAGAACATCAACATCCGTCGTGTTGCTGTCCTCGAAGGTGCTGAGCTGAACGGCTATCTGCACGGCGCACGTATCGGCGTACTGGTTTCTACCACCGGCGCTGATGAAGAGCTGAGCAAGCAGATTGCGATGCACGTTGCTGCCAGCAAGCCAGAGTTCGTGAAGCCAGAAGACGTTTCTGCTGACGTGGTTGAGAAAGAGTACCAGGTTCAGCTGGACATCGCGATGCAGTCTGGCAAGCCAAAAGAGATCGCAGAGAAGATGGTTGAAGGCCGCATGAAGAAATTCACCGGCGAAGTCTCTCTGACCGGTCAGGCTTTCGTTATCGACCCAAGCAAAACTGTTGGCCAGGCGCTGAAAGAGAAAGGCGCTGACGTGATCAACTTCATCCGCTTCGAAGTGGGCGAAGGCATTGAGAAAGTCGAATCTGACTTTGCAGCCGAAGTTGCTGCCATGTCCAAACAGTCTTAATGGTTTGCAGGAACCGCCGAGAGGCGGTTCTTTTTTGTCTGCGTTTTGGCGCAGCAATTTTCAGTCTCATCCCAATAGCTTTTCTCACGCGCTAAGCGGATGATCGATCAGATTTAACTTCTCATTCATCTTATCTTCCAGGAAGAATTGACCATGGCGACCAACGCAAAACCTGTATATCAACGTATCTTACTGAAACTGAGCGGCGAAGCACTGCAGGGTGCCGAAGGTTTTGGTATCGACGCGAGCGTGCTTGACCGTATGGCGCAAGAGGTGAAAGAGCTGGTTGAGCTGGGCATTCAGGTGGGTGTGGTAATTGGTGGCGGTAACCTGTTCCGTGGCGCGGGTCTGGCGCAGGCAGGTATGAACCGCGTGGTCGGCGACCACATGGGGATGCTGGCGACCGTGATGAACGGCCTGGCAATGCGTGACGCACTGCATCGTGCGTACGTCAACGCGCGCCTGATGTCGGCGATTCCGCTGAACGGCGTGTGTGATAACTACAGCTGGGCAGAAGCCATCAGCCTGCTGCGCAATAACCGCGTGGTGATCTTCTCTGCCGGTACCGGCAACCCGTTCTTTACCACCGACTCAGCGGCCTGCCTGCGCGGCATCGAAATCGAAGCGGACGTGGTACTGAAAGCCACCAAGGTCGACGGCGTCTACTCAGCCGACCCGGTGAAAAATCCGGATGCCACGCTGTACGAACAGCTGACCTACGGTGAAGTGCTGGAAAAAGAGCTGAAAGTGATGGATCTGGCCGCCTTTACGCTGGCGCGCGACCATCAACTGCCGATCCGCGTCTTCAATATGAACAAGCCTGGCGCGCTGCGTCGCGTGGTGATGGGTGAAAAAGAAGGCACCCTGATTACGCATTAATACCCGACGCAGGATAAAATAAGGTATATTCTGTTGGCGCGCTGCACTGCTGTCGCGCAGCATTCAGGATGATCGATGTTTATCGATACCGTTTCCGTTCCGCTGCGTCCGGAAGTGGCCAGGTCAAACCGAATCCAAGGGTTTCAACGTGATTAACGATATTAAAAAAGATGCTGAAACGCGCATGGACAAATGCGTGGAAGCATTCAAAAACACCATCAGCAAAGTGCGCACCGGTCGTGCTTCGCCTTCACTGCTCGACGGCATCGTTGTGGAATATTACGGTACGCCAACGCCGCTGCGTCAGCTGGCCAGCGTCACCGTTGAAGATTCACGCACGCTGAAAATCAACGTGTTCGATCGCTCAATGGGTCCGGCAGTCGAGAAAGCCATCATGGCTTCTGACCTCGGCCTCAACCCAAGCTCAGCCGGTAGCGACATTCGTGTTCCACTGCCTGCGCTGACCGAAGAGCGTCGTAAAGATCTGATCAAGGTTGTGCGTGGCGAAGCCGAGCAGGGCCGTGTTTCTGTGCGCAACGTGCGCCGTGACGCGAACGACAAGATCAAGGCGCTGCTGAAAGACAAAGAGATCAGCGAAGACGACGAACGTCGCTCGCAGGACGAGATCCAGAAAATGACCGACGTTCGCATCAAACACGTTGATGCGGCGCTGGCCGAGAAAGAGAAGGAACTGATGGAATTCTGATTCCGTCATTTGCCTGACAAAACGCCGTTCAGAGACGTAGTACGACTCTGGCGGCGTTTTACATTGTGCCCGCCGTACGCGCGGGCGCACACCACGACTTCACAGGGACAGCACCATGAAGCGATTAACTCTGCTGGGTTCGACCGGCTCAATTGGCACCAGCACGCTGGCGGTAGTGGCAGCGCATCCTGAGCGCTATCAGGTGACTGCGCTGGTGGCTGGTCAGAATGTGGCGCTGATGGCCGAACAGTGTCAGCAATTTAAACCGCGCTATGCGGCGATGTCCGACGACGCTTCCGCTGCGGCGTTGCGTGAACGACTGAAAGCACTCAACATCGATACGGAAGTGCTCTCCGGCGTTCAGGCCGCCTGCGAACTGGCCGCGCTGGACGAGGTCGATCAGGTGATGGCCGCCATTGTGGGCGCTTCCGGTTTACAACCGACGCTGGCCGCCATTCGCGCCGGCAAAACCGTCCTGCTTGCCAATAAAGAATCGCTTGTCACATGCGGCCGTTTGTTTATGGAGGCGGTACGCCAGCATCAGGCGCAGCTGCTGCCGGTCGACAGCGAGCACAACGCCATTTTTCAGAGTTTGCCCGCTTCCATACAGCATCAGTTGGGGTACGCTGATCTGCGGGAGAATGGCATCGAGTCGATTCTCCTTACGGGATCGGGTGGTCCTTTTCGTGACACGCCATTAGCCGAGCTGGCCGCTATGTCGCCAGATCAGGCCTGTGCGCATCCGAACTGGTCAATGGGGCGTAAAATCTCCGTTGATTCGGCCACCATGATGAATAAAGGTCTTGAATACATTGAAGCCCGCTGGCTGTTTAACGCCACCGACGCTCAAATGGAGGTCATCCTGCATCCGCAGTCGGTGATTCACTCCATGGTGCGATACTGCGACGGTAGCGTGCTGGCACAGCTGGGTTCACCCGATATGCGCACGCCAATCGCCCACAGCATGGCCTGGCCGGCACGTATTACCGCAGGCGTAACGCCGCTTGATTTCACCCGAATGAAGGCGCTGACGTTTGCTGAGCCGGACTACGCACGCTATCCCTGCCTGAAGCTGGCAATCGATGCATGCGCAACCGGACAGGCGGCCACCACCACGCTGAACGCAGCCAATGAAGTCGCGGTAGCGGCATTTCTGCAGCATCAGATTCGCTTTACCGATATCGCGGCCATCAACAGTGAAGTGCTGGCAACCCTGCAGTGTCAGGAGCCGGGCAGCGTGGATGACGTGATGGAGATTGATCGGATCGCACGCGTGCGGGCTACGGCGTTGCTGCCGCGCTTTCGTTTAGCCGGTTGATGGTGGCGCTATTTGTTCGCTCAGGGTGAAAATGGTATAGTCGCTCGCTCGCGTTTTACGGCCCGACATTGTTTCGATGTCATCCGGTGAGGTTACCGGCGTTTGCCGCAGGCGCAATGTATTCAGAAACCACAGCATTTCTGATGAAAGGAATTATTACGCGTTATGTCGTCCAACAATCACAATACAATCGATGACGGGTCGTACTGCACGCCACGTCACGTGGCCATCATTATGGATGGTAATGGTCGCTGGGCAAAAAATCAGGGCAAACTGCGTATTTCAGGCCACAAAGCCGGGGTAAAATCAGTACGCCGGGCCGTCAGCTTTGCGGTCAGCAACAAGCTGGAAGCGCTCACGCTCTATGCGTTCAGCAGTGAAAACTGGAGCCGACCGGTACAGGAAGTGACGGCCTTAATGGAATTGTTTGTCTGGGCGCTCGACAGCGAAGTCAAAAGCCTGCACAAGCACAATGTGCGTCTGCGCATTATTGGTGATATCAGCCGTTTCAATAACCGCATTCAGGAACGCATTCGCCGCGCCGAGGAACTGACTCAGCAAAATGATGGACTCACCCTCAACATTGCTGCCAACTATGGCGGCCGTTGGGATATTATCCAGGGTGTAAAAAAACTGGCTGAACAGGTTCAGGAAGGACTGCTACGTCCTGACCAGATAACTGAAGAAAGTCTGGCTCCGCATCTGTGTATGCAGGAGCTGGCGCCGGTGGATTTAGTGATAAGGACCGGGGGAGAGCATCGGATCAGCAACTTCCTGCTGTGGCAGATCGCCTATGCTGAGTTTTGGTTTACCGATGTTCTCTGGCCTGATTTTGATGAACACGTTTTTGAAGGTGCACTGAATGCATTCTCTCTGCGGGAGCGACGCTATGGCGGCGCTGCACCAGGCGGCGCCTGAGCAACCTGGGGGTAACCTTTGCTGAAGTCTCGTCTGATCACCGCGTTTATTCTGATTCCGCTGGTGATCGCTGCTCTGTTTTGGTTGCCGCTGTCCGGTTTTGCGATTACCACCATCATCATCTGCATGCTTGCCGCCTGGGAGTGGGGGCAGCTGGCGGGGATGGCAACGCGTCAGCAGCGTATCTGGCTGGCGGTGCTATGCGGCCTGCTGCTGGCGGTGATGCTGTTCACCCTGCAACCCTATCAACGTAATCTGCACCAGTTCCAGATGGAGAGCTCGCTCTGGGCCTCACTGGGCTGGTGGATTGTCGCGCTATTTCTCGTGCTGTTTTATCCGGCCTCGGCTGCGCTGTGGCGCGCATCGCGTCCGCTGCGCCTGCTGTTTGGCGTGCTGACCGTGGTGCCGTTCTTCTGGGGCATGATGGCGCTGCGCCAGTATCACTATGACACCGACCATTTCGCCGGCGCCTGGTGGCTGCTGTTCGTGATGTTCCTCGTCTGGGGCGCGGATTCCGGTGCTTACATGTTTGGTCGTCTGTTCGGCAAGCATAAGCTGGCACCGAAAGTCTCACCGGGCAAAACCTGGGAAGGCTTCTTTGGCGGACTGCTGTCATCGGCGATTATCGCCTGGCTGTTTGCGCTGCTGGCCCCGCTGTCGGTGGCGCCGGGCACGCTGATTATCTGCGCCGTGATTGCCACGCTGGCCTCCGTGCTGGGCGATCTCACGGAAAGTATGTTCAAACGTGAAGCCGGTATCAAAGACAGCGGTAACCTGATTCCGGGGCACGGTGGTATCCTCGATCGCATTGATAGCCTGACAGCCGCAGTGCCGGTATTTGCCTGCCTGCTGCTGCTGGTGTTCCGCACCCTCTGAGGATAAGCGACGATGTTGAGCATACTCTGGAGTTTTGTCGCCTTTATCGTGGCGCTCGGCGTGCTGATTACGGTGCACGAGTTCGGCCACTTCTGGGTGGCACGTCGCTGCGGTGTCAAAGTAGAACGCTTCTCGATCGGTTTCGGCAAAGCCCTGTGGCGTCGCACTGACCGCCAGGGCACGGAATACGTGATCGCGCTGATTCCGCTCGGTGGCTACGTCAAAATGCTCGACGAGCGCGTAGAGAGCGTGCCCGCTGAGCTGCGTCATCAGGCCTTCAACAATAAAACCGTGCTGCAGCGTGCCTCAATCATTGCCGCCGGTCCCATCGCCAATTTTATCTTTGCCGTGTTTGCCTACTGGGTGGTGTTCATCCATGGTGTGCCGGGTGTTCGCCCGGTGGTCGGCGAAATTATGAGCGGTTCCGTCGCGGCAGAAGCGCAAATTACCTCCGGCATGGAACTTAAAGCGGTTGACGGTATCGAAACGCCTGACTGGGATGCTGTGCGCCTGGCGCTGATCGGTAAAATCGGCGACAGCAGCGCCATGCTGACCGTGTCACAGTTTGGTCAGCAGGCGACGCAGCAGAAGCAGCTCAATCTGCGTGACTGGCAATTTGAACCGGACAAACAGGACCCGGTGGTCGCTTTAGGTATTCGACCGCGCGGGCCGCAAATCGAAACCACGCTGGCAGAAGTGCAGGCGCGTTCACCGGCAAATGCTGCCGGTTTGCAAGCCGGCGACAGGATCGTTAAAGTCGATGGTCAGCCATTAACGCAATGGCAGGTTTTTGCGGCTCAGGTTCGGGATAATCCCGGCAAAAACATGGCGCTGGAGGTTGAGCGTAACGGTGAACCGTTAACGCTGACGCTAACGCCGGAAGCGAAACCGGGCAACGCAGCGGAAGGTTTTGCCGGGGTGATCCCGCGTGTGATCCCGCTGCCGGATGAGTACAAAACGGTAAAACAGTACGGACCTTTCGCCGCGATTGGTGAAGCCGGTGTCAAAACCTGGCAACTGATGAAGCTGACGGTTTCGATGCTGGGCAAGTTGATAACCGGGGACGTCAAGCTGAATAACCTGAGCGGGCCAATTTCGATTGCGCAGGGTGCCGGATTATCAGCTGAATATGGGGTGATTTATTACCTGATGTTCCTCGCGCTGATTAGCGTCAACTTAGGGATCATCAATCTGTTCCCTCTGCCGGTTTTAGATGGTGGACATCTGCTCTTTCTGGCGATCGAAAAGATCAAAGGTGGACCGGTGTCCGAGCGAGTTCAGGACTTCAGTTATCGCATCGGCTCAATTTTGCTGGTGCTTTTAATGGGGCTTGCACTTTTCAATGATTTCTCTCGCCTGTAATCGCTGGAACGCAGACAGGCGCGGGATGTGTTAGGAAAACGCATAACAACGATGGCGATGAAAAAGTTGCTCATAGCGTCGCTGCTGTTTAGCAGCGCCACCGTTTACGGTGCAGACGATTTCGTAGTGAAGGACATTCATTTCGAAGGTCTACAGCGAGTCGCCGTCGGCGCGGCTCTGCTCAGCATGCCGGTACGCGTCGGTGATACGGTGAATGATGATGACATCAGAAACACCATTCGCTCACTGTTCGCTACCGGTAACTTTGAAGATGTCCAGGTTCTGCGTGACGGCACCACCCTGATTGTTCAGGTGAAGGAACGTCCGACCATTGCCAGCATCACCTTCTCCGGTAACAAAGCGGTGAAAGAGGATCAGCTGAAGGAGAATCTTGAGGCCTCCGGTGTGCGCGTCGGCGAAGCGCTTGACCGCACCACGCTCTCTTCCATCGAGAAGGGGCTGGAGGACTTTTACTACAGCGTCGGTAAATATACCGCCAGCGTCAAAGCCATCGCGACGCCGCTGCCGCGTAACCGTGTCGATCTGAAATTCGTCTTCCAGGAAGGCGTCTCGGCCAAGATCCAGCAGATCAACATTGTCGGCAACAAAGCGTTCAGCTCAGACGAACTGATCTCCCGCTTCCAGCTGCGCGATGAAGTGCCGTGGTGGAACGTGGTGGGCGACCGTAAATACCAGAAGCAGAAACTGGCGGGCGATCTCGAAACCCTGCGCAGCTTCTATCTGGATCGCGGTTATGCGCGTTTCAATATTGATTCCACGCAGGTGAGCCTGACGCCGGACAAGAAAGGCATCTACATCACCGTCAACATCACCGAAGGCGATCAGTACAAGATTGCCGGCGTGATCGTCAACGGCAGTATGGCGGGCCACTCGGCGGAAATTGAGCACCTGACGCAGATTCCTAACGGTGAGCTGTATAACGGCACCAAAGTCACCCAGATGGAAGATGACATTAAGAAGCTGCTGGGCCGTTATGGCTACGCCTATCCACGCGTGGTGACGCAGCCGGAAATCAACGATGCGGATAAAACCGTTAAGCTGCACATCAACGTTGATGCCGGTAACCGTTACTACGTGCGTAAAGTGCGTTTTGAAGGTAACGACACCTCGAAAGATGCCGTACTGCGCCGCGAAATGCGTCAGATGGAAGGCGCATGGCTGGGCAGCGACCTCGTCGATCAGGGCAAAGAGCGCCTGAACCGTACCGGTTACTTCGAAACCGTGGACGTTGATACCCAGCGCGTTCCGGGCTCGCCAGACCAGGTTGACGTGGTTTACAAAGTCAAAGAGCGTAACACCGGTACCTTCAACTTTGGTGTTGGTTACGGTACGGAGAGTGGCGTCAGCTTCCAGGTCGGCGTGACCCAGGAGAACTGGCTCGGCACCGGTAATACCGTCGGCATCAGCGGTACCAAGAACGACTACCAGACCTACGCAGAATTCTCACTCACCGATCCGTACTTCACGGTGGACGGTGTGAGCCTCGGCGGCCGCCTCTTCTACAACGACTTTAAAGCGGATGATGCTGATCTCTCCGACTACACCAACAAAAGTTACGGTGTGGACGGTACGCTGGGCTTCCCGGTTAACGAAAACAACACGCTGCGCGTTGGCTTAGGTTATGTGCACAACGACCTGTCCAACATGCGTCCGCAGGTGGCGATGTGGCGTTACCTTGACTCGGTGGGGCGTCATCAGGGGCTGAATGATGACGGTGATTTCTCTGCGGATGACTTCACCTTCAACTATGGCTGGACGTACAACACGCTCGATCGTGGTTTCTTCCCGACGCGCGGTAACCGTACCAACCTGAACGGTAAAGTGACCATTCCGGGCTCTGATAACTCGTTCTACAAAGCGACGCTGGACACCCAGCAGTACGTGCCGCTGAACCGTGATGGCACCTGGGTGGTGCTGGGTCGTGGCCGTGTTGGCTACGGTGACGGACTCGGTGGCAAAGAGATGCCGTTCTATGAGAACTTCTACGCCGGCGGTTCCAGCACCGTGCGTGGCTTCCAGTCCAACACCATTGGTCCGAAAGCCGCTTACCTGAACGATCGCTCGTCGAGCTGTAATCTGACCGATCCGGACGGCATCTGTAAGTCTGACGATGCGGTGGGCGGTAACGCCATGGCGATCGCCAGCCTTGAGCTGATTACGCCAACGCCGTTCCTGAGCGAAAAATATGCAAACTCAGTACGTACCTCGGTATTTATGGATGCCGGTACCGTCTGGGATACCAAGTGGCAGAACACCGCGGAAACCCGCGCGGCGGGCATTCCGGACTACAGCGACCCGAACAACATTCGCGTCTCTGCCGGTCTTGCGCTGCAGTGGATGTCGCCACTTGGACCACTGGTGTTCTCCTACGCACAGCCAGTGAAAAAAGTCGAGGGAGACAAAGCAGAACAGTTCCAGTTTAACATCGGTAAAACCTGGTAAGGTTCTGAGCACGGAAGCAGAGTCGTAGTACGGCATCGCGCCGGCGCCAGACGGGAGCCGGACGATGCCAACACTGTGTCGCTGACACAAACGTTGATGGTAAGGAGTTTATAGTGAAAAAGTTGTTGTGTGCCGCAGGTCTGGGTCTTGCTTTAGCGGTTTCCGCGGGCGTTCAGGCTGCTGACAAAATTGCAGTGGTAAACGTGTCCAGCATTTTCCAACAGTTACCGCAACGTGCGACCGTTGCTAAACAGCTGGAAAACGAATTCAAGGGCCGTGCCACTGAGCTGCAGAGCCAGGAGCGCGATCTGCAGACTAAAATGCAGAAACTGCAGCGTGATGGTTCAACCATGAAGGCCAGCGACCGCAGCCGCATGGAAAAAGACATCATGTCACAGCGCGAAGCGTTCTCGACGAAAGCGCAGGCTTTCGATCAGGATAACCGCCGTCGTCAGATGGAAGAGCGTAACAAACTGCTGAGCCGTATTCAGGACGCAGTGAAGAAAGTGGCGGACAGCGAAGGGTATGACGTGGTAATCGACGCCAATGCCGTTGCCTATGCTTCTAACGCGAAAGACATTACTGCTGACGTGCTGAAACAGGTTAAATAATCGATGTCATCAATTCGACTGGCTGATTTAGCCCAGCAGTTGGATGCAGAATTGCACGGAGATGGCGATATCGCCATCTCCGGCATTGCTTCTATGCAATCCGCCACCCCTGGTCAAATCACTTTTCTTGCCAACAGCCGCTACCGCGAGCAGCTCGCACAGGTTCAGGCCTCAGCCGTGGTGCTGACGGAAGCGGATCTGGAGTGGTGTAAAACCGCCGCGCTGGTGGTGAAAAACCCTTATCTGACTTATGCCCGCATGGCACAACTGCTGGACACCACGCCGCAGCCCGCGCAAAATATCGCGCCCAGCGCCGTGATCGATCCGAGCGCGAAGCTGGGGAACAATGTCTCGGTGGGCGCTAACGCGGTCATCGAGTCCGGCGTTGAGCTGGGTGATGACGTGGTGATTGGCGCCGGCTGCTTTGTCGGCAAGCGCACGCGCATTGGCCGTGGTTCCCGTCTGTGGGCCAACGTTACGGTTTATCATGAGATTCAGATGGGTCAGGATTGTCTGATTCAGTCTGGCACCGTGATTGGTGCCGATGGTTTCGGTTATGCTAACGACCGCGGCAACTGGGTGAAAATTCCTCAGCTGGGCACCGTGGTGATTGGCGATCGGGTAGAAATTGGTGCCTGTACCACGATCGATCGCGGTGCGCTGGATAACACTCTGATCGGCAATGGTGTTATCATAGACAACCAGTGTCAGATTGCGCATAACGTCGTGATTGGTGATAACACCGCGGTTGCCGGTGGTGTGATCATGGCGGGTAGTCTGAAGATTGGGCGTTACTGTATGATTGGCGGAGCCAGCGTCATTAACGGCCATATGGAAATCTGTGACAAAGTGACGGTAACCGGCATGGGCATGGTCATGCGTCCCATCACAGAGCCTGGGGTATACTCATCGGGTATCCCGCTGCAACCCAACAAAACCTGGCGTAAAACGGCAGCGCTGGTGATGAACATCGATGACATGAGCAAACGCTTAAAAGCCATCGAACGCAAGGTCGGCAAAGACGACTGAGCACATCCCGGCTCTACCCGCTTTCATAATAAAGCAGCGTACCTTCTTTCACCTCGGGGTTAACCAGAGTGCGGCAGCAGGTATCATGGTAAGCGAAACGCCACTGAACTGATTTGCGGCCTGCGAAAGATCATTTTGATCGGTGCAGGCCGTGTTATTGTTGCCATCAGATTTTTTAGGACAGGAAGAGTATTTTGACAACTGAAACGCATACTCTGAAAATTGAAGAGATTTTAGAACTGCTGCCGCACCGCTACCCGTTTTTGCTGGTTGACCGCGTGCTGGAATTTGAAGAGCATAAATATCTGCGTGCGGTAAAGAACGTTTCTGTTAATGAACCGTTTTTCCAGGGACACTTCCCTGGTAAACCGATTTTCCCTGGCGTTCTGATCCTGGAAGCGATGGCGCAGGCGACCGGTATTCTGGCGTTTAAAAGCGTTGGAAAACTGGAACCGGGCGAGCTGTACTATTTCGCCGGTATCGACGAAGCCCGTTTCAAGCGTCCGGTAGTGCCGGGCGACCAGATGATCATGGAAGTCACCTTCGAGAAGACCCGCCGTGGCCTGACGCGCTTCAAAGGCGTGGCAACCGTAGACGGTAAGATTGTCTGTGAAGCGACCATGATGTGTGCCCGTAGCCGGGAGGCATAATTAGTGATTGATTCAACCGCCAGCATCCATCCAACGTCCATCATTGAAGAAGGTGCGGTGATCGGCGCCAATGTCCAAATCGGTCCGTTTTGTGTTGTCGGAGCGAACGTGGAAATTGGCGAAGGCACAGTGCTGAAATCGCACGTGGTGGTGAATGGCCACACGCGTATCGGTAAAGATAACCAGATCTACCAGTTCGTTTCGATTGGCGAAGTGAATCAGGATCTGAAATATGCCGGTGAACCGACCCGCGTTGAAGTCGGCGATCGCAACCGCATCCGCGAGAGCGTCACCATTCACCGTGGCACCACGCAGGGTGGCGGCCTGACCAAAGTCGGCAGCGACAACCTGCTGATGGTCAATGCGCACATTGCTCATGACTGCGTGATCGGCAATCGCTGTATTCTGGCCAACAACGTAACGCTGGGCGGCCACGTTACCGTGGATGATTTTGCCATCATCGGCGGCGTGACGGCGGTGCACCAGTGGTGCACCATTGGTGCCCACGTGATGGTAGGCGGTTGTTCCGGCGTCGCGCAGGACGTGCCGCCGTACGTGATTGCGCAGGGCAACCATGCCACGCCGTTCGGTGTCAATATCGAAGGCCTGAAGCGTCGTGGCTTCAGCAAAGAAGCACTGCACGCCATTCGTAACGCGTACAAGCTGCTGTACCGCAGCGGTAAAACGCTGGATGAAGTGAAGCCGGAGATCGAAGAACTGGCCAAACTTCATAGCGAAGTGCAGCCTTTCTACGACTTCTTTGCCCGTTCTACCCGTGGATTGATTCGTTAATTCATGTCAGTGCGTCCCTTAACGATTGCCCTGGTCGCCGGAGAAACCTCCGGCGATATTCTTGGTGCCGGATTGATTCGTGCGCTGAAAGCGCGCCATCCTGACGCGCGCTTCGTTGGCGTTGCCGGTCCGCTGATGCAGGCCGAAGGCTGCGAAGCCTGGTACGAGATGGAAGAGCTGGCGGTAATGGGCATCGTTGAGGTGCTTGGCCGCCTGCGCCGTTTGCTGCACATCCGCAAGGATTTAACCCAGCGCTTTACCGAACTGCGGCCGGATGTCTTCGTCGGCATCGATGCCCCGGATTTCAACATCACGCTGGAAGGCAACCTCAAGCGTGCCGGCATTCGCACCATTCATTACGTCAGTCCCTCCGTGTGGGCCTGGCGACAAAAGCGTGTGTTCAAAATTGGCCGCAACACCGATCTGGTGCTGGCGTTTCTGCCTTTTGAAAAAGCGTTTTACGATCGCTACAACGTGCCGTGCCGCTTTATCGGGCACACCATGGCCGATGCGATGCCGCTGCAGCCGGACAAACTGGCCGCGCGGCGTGAATTAGGCATCGCTGACGATGCGCTGTGCCTTGGCCTGCTACCGGGCAGCCGCGGCGCGGAAGTGGAGATGCTCAGCGCCGATTTCCTGCGCGCCGCACAGCTGCTGCGCCAGCGCTATCCGGCGCTGGAGATCGTAGTGCCGCTGGTTAACGCGAAGCGGCGCGCGCAGTTCGAGCAGATTAAAGCCAGCGTCGCGCCGGAATTGCCGATGCACCTGCTGGATGGCAAAGGGCGTCAGGCGATGATCGCCAGCGACGCGGCGATTCTGGCTTCCGGCACTGCAGCGCTGGAGTGCATGCTGGCGAAATGCCCGATGGTGGTGGGCTATCGTATGAAGCCGTTCACCTTCTGGCTGGCGAAGCGGCTGGTGAAAACCCCGTACGTTTCGCTGCCTAACCTGCTGGCCGGCCGTGAACTGGTGCAGGAGCTGCTGCAGGAGGAGTGCCAGCCTGCAGCGTTAGCCGCGGCGCTGGAGCCGCTGCTGCATGCCGGTCCGGAGCGTGACGCGCTGCTGGCCACTTTCACCCAATTGCATCAGCAGATTCGCTGGAACGCCGACGAACAGGCGGCGGATGCGGTACTGGAGATTGCCAATGGCTGAATTTATCTATCCTGATGCCCGGCTGATTGCCGGCGTTGATGAAGTCGGACGTGGCCCGCTGGTCGGTGCCGTGGTGACCGCCGCCGTGATCCTCGATCCGGCGCGGCCGATTGCCGGCCTGGCAGATTCCAAAAAGCTGTCTGAAAAGCGCCGCCTTGCGCTGTTTGATGAAATCAAAGAGAAAGCGCTGGCGTGGAGCCTGGGCCGCGCTGAACCGGAAGAGATTGATCAGTTGAACATCCTGCACGCCACCATGCTGGCGATGCAGCGCGCGGTTGCCGGTCTGCATATTGCACCGGATTTTGTCCTGATTGATGGCAACCGCTGTCCGGTGCTGCCGATGCCGTCGCAGGCGGTGGTGAAGGGCGATAGCCTGGTGCGGGAAATCAGCGCTGCCTCGATTATTGCCAAAGTCACGCGCGACCGTGAAATGGCCGAGCTGGACCTGCTGTTTCCGCAGTACGGTTTCGCCCAGCACAAAGGCTATCCGACCGCGCTGCACATGGAAAAACTGACGCAGTTTGGTGCCACACCTCACCACCGCCGCAGCTTTGCGCCGGTGCGTAACGCCCTGATTGATGCTGATGTGCTGGCCGCGCGCCAGCCGACTACGCTTTAATAGCCTGACGCTGTTTTAACCGGAAACTGATATGGCTGAACCTCGTTTTATACATCTGCGCGTACACAGCGATTACTCCATGGTCGATGGTCTGGCCAAGACCGGGCCGCTGGTAAAAAAGGCGGCCGCGCTCGGCATGCCAGCCATTGCCATCACCGACTACACCAACCTGTGCGGGCTGGTGCGCTTTTATGGCAGCGCGCACAGCGCCGGTATCAAACCGATCGTCGGGGCTGACTTCCAGGTGGCCAGCGATTTAATGGGCGATGAGCTGACGCAGCTCACCGTGCTGGCCGCTAATAACACCGGTTACCAGAATCTGACGCTGCTGATTTCGCGCGCTTACCAGCGCGGTTACGGTATCGCCGGACCGATTATCGATCGCGACTGGCTCCTGGAGCTGGGCGAAGGGTTGATTCTGCTGTCGGGCGGACGGCGCGGTGACGTCGGTCGCAGCCTGCTGCGCGGCAATAACGCGCTGGTGGCGCAGTGCCTGAGCTTCTATCAGCAGCATTTCCCCAACCGCTACTATCTGGAACTGACGCGCACCGGCCGGCCAGATGAAGAGGCCTATCTGCACGCCGCGGTTGAGCTGGCGATTGCTGAATCGGTGCCGGTGGTGGCCACCAATGAAGTCTGCTTCCTCAATGAAGAAGATTTTGATGCCCATGAAATCCGCGTGGCGATTCACGACGGCTACACGCTGGACGATCCTAAACGTCCGCGCAACTACAGTCCTCAGCAATATATGCGCAGCGAAGAGGAGATGTGCGAGCTGTTCTCGGACATCCCGGAAGCGCTGGAAAACAGCGTAGAGATTGCTAAGCGTTGTAACGTCACGGTGCGCCTCGGCGAATATTTCCTGCCGCAGTTCCCGACCGGCGACATGTCGACCGAAGATTTCCTGGTGATGAAGTCGCGCGAAGGGCTGGAGGAGCGCCTGGCGTTTCTCTTCCCGGATGAGCAGGTGCGTGCTGAACGCCGGCCGGAGTATGACGAGCGTCTCGACATCGAGCTCAACGTCATTAACCAGATGGGCTTCCCCGGCTACTTCCTGATCGTGATGGAGTTTATCCAGTGGTCGAAGGACAACGGCATTCCGGTCGGGCCGGGGCGTGGTTCCGGCGCCGGTTCGCTGGTGGCCTATGCGCTGAAAATTACCGATCTCGATCCGCTGGAGTTTGACCTGCTGTTCGAACGTTTCCTTAACCCGGAACGTGTCTCGATGCCCGACTTTGACGTCGACTTCTGCATGGAAAAACGTGACCAGGTGATCGATCACGTGGCTGAGATGTACGGCCGCGATGCGGTGTCGCAGATTATCACCTTTGGTACCATGGCGGCGAAAGCGGTGATTCGCGACGTTGGTCGGGTGCTGGGGCATCCGTACGGCTTTGTTGATCGCATCTCAAAACTGATCCCGCCGGATCCCGGCATGACGCTGGAAAAAGCGTTCCAGGCGGAACCGCAGCTGCCGGAGATCTACGAAGCTGACGAAGAGGTCAAAGCGCTGATCGACATGGCGCGCAAGCTGGAAGGGGTCACGCGTAACGCCGGCAAGCACGCCGGTGGCGTGGTCATTGCGCCGACCAAAATCACCGATTTTGCGCCGCTGTACTGCGATGAGAACGGCCAGTTCCCGGTCACCCAGTTCGATAAAAACGACGTGGAATACGCCGGACTGGTGAAGTTTGACTTCCTCGGCCTGCGCACGCTGACCATCATCGACTGGGCGCTGAAGATGATCAACCCGCGGCGTGAAAAGCAGGGTTTACCGCCGATCGATATCGCCGCCATCCCGCTGGATGACAAAAAAAGCTTCGACATGCTGCAACGCTCGGAAACCACCGCGGTGTTCCAGCTTGAATCGCGCGGCATGAAAGATCTGATCAAGCGCCTGAAGCCGGACTGCTTCGAAGATATGATCGCACTGGTGGCGCTGTTCCGTCCGGGGCCGCTGCAGTCGGGCATGGTCGATAACTTTATTGACCGTAAGCACGGCCGTGAAGCCATCTCTTACCCGGATATTCAGTGGCAGCATGAGAGCCTGAAGCCGGTGCTGGAGCCGACCTACGGCATCATCCTCTATCAGGAACAGGTGATGCAGATTGCCCAGGTGCTGTCCGGCTATACGCTGGGCGGCGCGGATATGCTGCGTCGCGCCATGGGTAAAAAGAAACCAGAGGAGATGGCCAAGCAGCGTTCGGTGTTCCAGGACGGTGCTGAGAAGATGGGCATCAACGGCGAACTGTCGATGAAAATCTTCGATCTGGTGGAGAAGTTCGCAGGCTACGGCTTTAACAAGTCGCACTCTGCTGCTTATGCGCTGGTCTCCTATCAGACGCTGTGGCTGAAAGCACACTATCCGGCCGAGTTCATGGCGGCGGTGATGACCGCCGATATGGATAACACCGAGAAGGTGGTTGGACTGGTGGATGAGTGCTGGCGCATGGGGCTGAAAGTGCTGCCGCCAGACATTAACTCCGGGCTCTATCCGTTCCACGTCAACGATGACGGGGAGATCGTGTACGGCATCGGCGCCATCAAAGGCGTGGGTGAGGGGCCGATCGAAGCGATCCTCGAAGCGCGTAATCAGGGCGGCTACTTTAAAGAGCTGTTTGATCTCTGCGCCCGCACCGACACCAAAAAGATCAACCGTCGCGTGATGGAAAAACTGATCATGTCCGGCGCGTTCGATCGTCTTGGCCCGCACCGCGCGGCGCTGATGAGCGCGCTGGGTGACGCCCTGAAAGCGGCGGATCAGCATGCCAAAGCCGAAGCGACGGGACAGGCGGATATGTTCGGCGTGCTGGCCGAAGAGCCCGAGCAGGTTGAGCAATCTTACGCGGCCATTACGCCGTGGCCGGAGCAGGTGCAGCTGGATGGCGAGCGTGAGACGCTCGGTCTGTATCTCACCGGCCATCCGATCAATCAGTATCTGAAAGAAATTGAGCGCTACGTTGGCGGCATGCGCCTGAAAGACATGCATCCAACAGAACGTGGTAAAGTGACCGTTGCGGCCGGGCTGGTGATTGCCGCCCGCGTCATGGTCACCAAGCGCGGCAACCGAATTGGTATCTGTACTCTTGACGACCGCTCTGGCCGTCTCGAGGTGATGTTATTTACCGATGCGTTAGATAAATACCAGCAGCTGCTGGAGAAGGACCGTATCCTGATCGTCAGTGGACAGGTCAGCTTTGATGACTTTAGCGGTGGGCTTAAAATGACCGCCCGGGAAGTCATGGACATCGACGAAGCGCGGGAAAAATACGCGCGCGGACTTGCTATCTCGCTGACGGACAGGCAAATTGATGACCAGCTTTTAAACCGTCTCCGCCAGTCTCTGGAGCCTCATCGCTCCGGGACCATTCCGGTGCATCTCTATTATCAGAGAGCAGATGCGCGGGCGAAGCTGCGCTTTGGTGCAGCGTGGCGTATTTCGCCCAGCGATCGTTTACTCAACGATTTGCGGTCGTTAGTAGGGTCGGAGCAGGTGGAACTGGAGTTTGACTAAAACAGGAACATTATGAGTCTTAATTACCTGGATTTTGAACAGCCAATCGCTGAACTGGAAGCGAAAATCGACTCGCTGAAATCGATTGGTCGTTCGGATGAGAAACACGACATTAATCTGGATGAAGAAGTGCAGCGTCTGCGCGAGAAAAGCGTCGAGCTGACCCGTAAAATCTTCTCCGATTTGGGTGCATGGCAGGTTGCGCAGCTGGCGCGCCATCCACTGCGTCCTTATACGCTGGACTATGTCCGCAATGCGTTTGACGATTTTGACGAGCTGGCCGGTGACCGCGCCTATGCCGATGATAAAGCCATTGTCGGCGGCATCGCTCGTCTGGATGGGCGTCCTGTGATGGTCATTGGCCATCAGAAAGGCCGCGAAACCAAAGAGAAAATCCGGCGTAACTTCGGTATGCCAGCACCCGAGGGCTACCGTAAAGCACTGCGTCTGATGGAGATGGCCGAGCGCTTTAAGATGCCGCTGATCACCTTCATCGACACGCCGGGTGCCTATCCGGGCGTGGGCGCGGAAGAGCGCGGTCAGTCTGAAGCGATTGCCCGCAACCTGCGCGAGATGTCAGGCCTGAAGATCCCGGTGATCTGTACCGTGATCGGCGAAGGCGGCTCCGGCGGCGCGCTGGCGATTGGCGTTGGCGATAAAGTGAATATGCTGCAGTACAGCACCTATTCGGTGATCTCACCGGAAGGCTGTGCGTCAATTCTGTGGAAGAGCGCCGACAAAGCGCCACTGGCCGCAGAAGCGATGGGCATCACCGCCGGGCGTCTGAAAGAGCTGAAGCTGATCGATTCGATCATCCCGGAACCGCTGGGCGGCGCGCACCGTCATCCGGTGGACATGGCGGCAGCGCTCAAGCAGCAGCTGCTGGCCGATCTGGCCGATCTCGATGTGCTGAGCACGGAAGAGCTGCTTAACCGCCGCTATCAGCGCCTGATGAGCTACGGCTACGCGTAAGCGCCGAAAAGCCTTCACAGAAGCGGACCCCGGTCCGCTTTTTTTATGCCTGTTTTCCGCGATCAGGCTTGAGTGCCCCGCTGGGTTGTCATTTATGACGGTGCGCATTAATGCGCACCCTGGGAAAAACCGGGCAGTAATCCTGTAGGGGCGCCATTCATGGCGACCTGAGATGCATCGCTGGCAAACATCAGGCCAACAACGGCGCTATTCCGGAACATTCACCCGCCACTTTTCGCTATCCTTATTCCGTGCCACAACACCACAGGAGGTGAGCATTGAATATTATTGCGATCATGGGACCGCACGGCGCGTTCTACAAAGATGAACCGATTCGCGAACTGGACGCGGCGCTGAAGCTGCAAGGTTTCCAGACCGTTTATCCCAACAATGCCAGCGACCTGCTGAAACTGATTGAACACAACCCGCGCGTCTGCGGGGTGATATTTGACTGGGACGACTACAGCCTGGCGCTGTGCAGCGACATCAATCAGCTCAACGAATCGCTGCCGCTGTATGCCTTCATCAACACCCATTCGCAGATGGATGTCAGCATTAATGAAATGCGCATGGCGCTGCACTTCTTCGAATACGCGCTCAACGCCGCTGACGATATCGCACTGCATATCCGGCAGTACACCGATGAGTACATCGACAAAATTATGCCGCCGCTGACCAAAGCGCTGTTCACCTACGTTAAAGAGGGGAAATACACCTTCTGCACGCCGGGCCACATGGGCGGCACGGCGTTTCAGAAAAGCCCGGTCGGCAGCCTGTTCTATGATTTCTTCGGCGCCAACACGCTGAAAGCGGATGTTTCGATCTCGGTCACCGAACTGGGCTCGCTGCTCGATCACACCGGTCCGCACCTCGAAGCAGAAGAGTATGTGGCGCGCACCTTTGGCGCTGAACAGAGCTATATGGTCACCAACGGCACGTCGACCTCGAATAAAATCGTTGGAATGTACGCCGCACCGGCCGGCAGCACGGTACTGATAGACCGCAACTGCCACAAATCGCTGACCCATCTGCTGATGATGAGCGACATCATCCCCATCTGGCTCAAACCGACGCGCAACGCGCTGGGCATCCTGGGTGGCATCCCTCAGCGCGAATTCACCCGCGACAGCATCCAGCAGAAAGTTAACGATACCCCGCGCGCCAGCTGGCCGGTGCATGCGGTGATCACCAACTCAACCTACGATGGTCTGCTGTATAACACGCAATACATCAAACAGACGCTGGACGTGCCGTCCATCCATTTCGATTCCGCCTGGGTGCCGTACACCAATTTTCACCCTATCTACAGCGGCAAAAGTGGCATGAGCGGCGAGCGTATTCCCGGCAAAGTGATCTATGAAACCCAGTCGACCCACAAACTGCTGGCGGCGTTCTCACAGGCGTCGCTGATTCACATCAAGGGCGATTACGATCACGACACCTTCAACGAAGCCTACATGATGCACACCACCACCTCGCCGAGCTACGCGATCGTCTCTTCGATTGAGACCGCGGCGGCGATGTTGCGCGGTAATCCGGGCCGGCGACTGATTAATCGCTCGGTGGAGCGCGCACTGCATTTTCGCCGCGAGATCCAGCGGCTGCGCGAAGAGTCTGACGGCTGGTTCTTTGATATCTGGCAGCCGGAGCAGGTGGATGAAGCCGAATGCTGGCCGATTCAGCCGGGTGACGAGGCGTGGCACGGCTTTACCCACGCCGATCGCGATCATATGTATCTCGATCCCATCAAAGTCACCATACTTACGCCGGGCATGAGCGAACTGGGCCAGATGGCGGAAGAGGGCATTCCGGCCGCGCTGGTGGCGAAATTCCTCGACCAGCGTGGCATCGTGGTGGAAAAGACCGGGCCGTACAATTTGCTGTTCCTGTTCAGCATTGGCATCGATAAAACCAAAGCGATGAGCGTGCTGCGCGGACTGACGGAGTTCAAACGCGCCTACGATCTCAACCTGCGGGTAAAAAACATGCTGCCGGATCTGTATGCTGAAGATCCTGACTTCTACCGTAATATGCGCATCCAGACGCTGGCGCAGGGCATTCATCAGCTGATCCTGCAGCACGATTTGCCGCGTCTGATGCTGCGGGCATTTGACGTTCTGCCGGAGATGAAGATGACGCCGCACCTGGCGTTTCAGCGGCAGGTGCAGGGACAGGTGGAAACCGTGGACATTCGCGAGCTGGTCGGGCGGATTTCAGCCAACATGATCCTGCCTTATCCGCCAGGCGTGCCGCTGGTGATGCCGGGCGAGATGATTACCGAACAGAGCCGGGCGGTGCTGGATTTCCTGCTGATGCTCTGCACCATCGGGCGGCACTATCCCGGCTTTGAAACGGATATTCACGGTGCCACGCTCACCGACGACGGTCGCTATCTGGTGCGCGTGCTGCGCGACGAGCCTGCGCGCTAACTTCAGATAATTGCCTCTTTTCAGCGTCGCGCCGGGCACGTAGGCTAAGCGGCTCAGAATACTTTCGGAGCCGCTATGCTGCAGATAAAACAGATCCACCACATCGCCATTATTGCCACCGATTATCAGCGCAGTAAGGCGTTTTACTGCGACGTGCTGGGCTTTGAGCTGCTGGGTGAATACTATCGCGCTGAGCGCGACTCATGGAAAGGCGATCTTGGCCTTAATGGCGTCTATACCATTGAGCTGTTCTCGTTTCCTGCGCCGCCGCCGCGCGTTAGCGGGCCGGAAGCGTGCGGGCTGCGCCATCTGGCGTTTTGTGTGGATGATGTCGAACAGTCGGTTGCCGCGCTGGCAGACAAGGGCGTGGTGTGCGAGCCGATCCGCATCGATGCTCTCACCGGTAAAGCCTGTACTTTCTTCCCCGATCCGGACGGTTTGCCGCTGGAGCTGTATCAGGCGTAAAATAGCGCGCGCAGTGAGCCGCAATCCGGCGGTTCACCTCAACGGAATGCGTGCATGTCCTTTTCTCATCTTGCTGCGCTGCTGCCAGCCGATGCCCGCTGCGTGCTGGCATTCAGCGGCGGGCTCGATTCCAGCGTCCTGCTACATCAGTTAGTGAGCTGGCAACGCCAGCAGCCGCAGCTGCGCGTGCGCGCATTACATGTGCATCATGGTTTAAGCCCCAACGCCGATCGCTGGGCGGCGCACTGCCAGCAGCAGTGTCAGCAGTGGCACATTCCCTGCGAGGTGCTGCGCGTTCAGGTGGACGCTCGCGCCGGCGGGATCGAAGCCGCAGCCCGCACGGCGCGCTATCAGGCGTTATTTAGTCATCTGCAACCCGGTGAGTACTTACTTACTGCTCAGCACCTCGATGACCAGGCTGAAACGCTGCTGCTGGCGCTGAAACGCGGCAGCGGTCCGGCTGGTCTGGCGGCGATGCCGCAGCAGCGGCAGGTTAACGGCCACTGGCATCTGCGCCCGTTGCTCAACCTCAGCCGTCAGCAGCTGGAAGCTTACGCTGTCGGGCACCAGCTGGACTGGATTGACGATGAGAGCAACGCTGATCGCCGCTACGATCGCAATTTCCTGCGCCAGGAGGTGCTGCCGCTGCTGCAGGCGCGCTGGCCGCACTTCAGCGCGGCCAGTGCCCGCAGCGCAGCGCTGTGCGGTGAGCAGGAGCAACTGCTGGATGAGCTGCTCAGCGAGCAGCTGGCGCAACTGACCGATGCCCAGGGCGCACTGCATTTTCCGCCGCTGCTGGCCTGTAGCGAGGCGCGGCGGCACGCGCTGCTGCGGCGCTGGATTGGCGAACGCGGTGGTGCAATGCCCGCGCGCGACGCGCTGCAGCGCATTACCGACGAGGTGATGCACAGCCGTGAAGATGCGCAGCCGTGTCTGCGCTTTGGCGCGCACGAACTGCGGCGCTACCGGGAGCGGCTTTACTGGCTGCCGCGACAGCACTCACTGAGTCAGCACTCGCTAACCTGGCAGCCGCTGACGCAGCCATTAATTTTGCCTGATGGGCTGGGTGAACTGCGCGCCAGTCCGGCGCAGGCGGAACTGCGCCAGCCGGCGGCGGATGAGCAGGTTATTGTGCGCTTTCAGGCCCACGGCTCTCACCATGTTGTTGGCCGGGCTGGTGGTCGCGAAATGAAAAAACTGTGGCAGGAGCTGGGCGTCCCGCCGTGGCAGCGCGAACGCATTCCGTTGATTTACTACAACCAGACACTGATTGCCGCGCCGGGGCTGTTTGTCACCCGCGCAGGCGCGGCGGGCGAGACGCAAGGCTGGCAGGCGATCTGGTCAACACCCTAAAAAGGAACAGCAATGATGAAACAGTGGATTGTCGCGGCGCTACTGGCTGCTGCGCTGCCGGCGTTTGCGCAGGGCGACGTCAAGGCTGGCGCGCAGAAAGCCGCCAGCTGTATGGCGTGCCATGGCGCGGAAGGTAAGAGCGCGGTGCCGCTTTACCCTAATCTGGCCGGGCAGCATGCGCCTTACCTGCTGCACTCGCTGCAGGCCTACAAAAAAGGCGAGCGCAGTGGCGGTCAGGCAGAGGTGATGAAAGCCTTTGTGGCCGGGTTGAGCGATCAGGATATGGATGATTTAGCGGCGTACTACGCTTCGCTGCAGCCTTAAGCGAGGTGGGCGGGAACAGCTTTCCCGCCCGGGGAGAGATTATTCGTCTTCGCTGACGATAACGGTGCCCAGCTCAGGATGGCTGAAGCTGGCGATGTGGTCGAGACGCAGCTCGCGCGTTTCACCGGAGAGGTCGACCGCAAGATACTCGACGTTTTTACGTGAGACCATGTCCACGGCTTTCGCTTTCAGCTGGTCGCCGTTTTTGAGCTCCAGCGACAGCGTCCAGTGTTTGGTACAGGCGAGCTCGAGGTTGTCGTAGTCATCACAGTTGATGGGTTTGTAGGCTTCATTCGTCAACATAGTCGCTCACCAATAAGTTTGCAGCGGCATACGCTGCCTGTTCCCTGACAGAAGAGTTTAGCGCAGAATTAGCGGCAATATCATTGAGTGCTTTCAGTGCGCATCCGATCGCGTCTGGCACATACCCCAGGTCGCCGCTGCCAATCCCGGCATACTTCTGGCGAACTAACTCACAATACTTTTGCACATACACCTCCTCAGCAGAGCATCAATACTCTGGTTGATATGCGACTATATCACAGGGGTTCGCTGGAAATCAGCCAGGGGGCGCAGGGAAGGTGGCAAAGAAAGGGCAAAAAGTGACAGCCAGCACTGGTCTCAGCCAGCCTGGCGGCGCACAAAAGGTTAAGTTGATGAACAGGTTATTTCCCGATACAACCGCGCTGATAACGGCAGGTGGCAGATGATTGTGCTGTCACGTAGTGTTTCAATTGCGGACAATGAAGTGGAGCTCAGTGCCATTCGCGCTCAGGGCGCGGGCGGCCAGCACGTCAATAAGACGTCGACCGCTATCCATCTGCGTTTCGATATTCACGCCTCGTCGCTACCGCCGTTTTATAAACAGCGGCTGCTGGAGGCGAACCACCATTTGATCAGCGCCGATGGCGTGGTGATTATCAAAGCGCAGGAGTATCGCAGTCAGGAGATGAACCGCGAAGCGGCGCTGCAGCGGCTAATCAACCTGATACGCGAACTAACAACGGTGGAGAAAGTGCGCCGCGCGACGCGCCCGACGCGGGCGTCCAGAGAGCGGCGGCTGGAAGGTAAATCACGACGCAGCAATGTGAAGGCGCTGCGCGGCAAACTGCGCTAAAAAAAACGCCTCCGGCAGGAGGCGTCAGGGGATTACTTGTTGAGTGCGCGGCTGAGGAAGTCGACGATGTCGTGCTGCTTAATCATCTGCTTCTCGCTGGCGGCGCGGGCTTTGTACTCGATCTCCTGGTTATCCAGGTTGCGATCGCCAATTACAATAGTGTGCGGTACGCCAATCAGTTCCATATCGGCGAACATCACGCCCGGACGCTCTTTACGATCGTCAAGAATGACGTCGATGCCTTTGGCGCGCAGCTCGTTGTACAGCTGTTCCGCCAGCTCTTTCACGCGGAAGGATTTGTGCATGTTCATCGGCAGAATCGCCACTTCGAACGGTGCCAGCGCTGCAGGCCAGATAATCCCGCGCTCGTCGTGGTTCTGTTCGATAGCCGCCGCCACGACGCGGGTGATACCGATACCATAGCAGCCCATGGTCATGATCTGATTGCGACCATCTTCACCCTGTACCGCTGCTTTCATCGCGTCCGAATATTTGGTGCCGAGCTGGAAGATGTGGCCGACTTCAATGCCGCGCTTAATCATCAGCACGCCTTTGCCATCCGGGCTCGGATCGCCTTCTACCACGTTACGAATATCTTCTACGCGTGCTTCTGGCAGATCGCGACCCCAGTTGATGCCGGCATAATGCTGGCCATCAATGTTGGCGCCTGCTGCGAAGTCACTCATTTTTGCCACGGTGCGGTCAGCAATCACCGGGATGGTCAGACCGACCGGACCGAGAGAACCAAAACCGGCACCGATGGCGGCGCGAATCTCTTCCTCGCTGCCCATTTCCAGTGGCGCGGCCACAATGTCCAGATGCTCGGCTTTGATTTCGTTGAGCTCGTGGTCGCCGCGTAACAGCAGCGCAACCAGCGAATGACCGCTCTCTTCGCTGGCTTTCACGATCAGCGTTTTCACCGTTTTTTCTACCGGGATCTGGTGCTGTTCGACCAGCTCGGCGATGGTTTTCGCGTTTGGCGTAGCGAACTGCGTCAGCGCCTGCGTTGCCGCCGGGCGCTCACCGGCAGGTGCCAGCGCTTCGGCTTTCTCAATGTTGGCCGCGTAATCGGACTCGCTGGAGAAGATCACATCATCTTCACCACTCTGCGCCAGCACCTGGAACTCATGCGAGCCGCTGCCGCCAATCGAACCGGTATCGGCCTGTACGGCGCGGAAATCCAGCCCCATGCGGCTGAAGCTCTGGCTGTAGGCGCGGTACATCGCATCGTAAGTTTCCTGCAGCGACTCCTGCGAGGTGTGGAACGAATACGCATCCTTCATGATGAATTCGCGCGAACGCATCACGCCAAAACGCGGGCGTACTTCATCACGGAATTTGGTCTGGATCTGATAGACGTTGAGCGGCAGCTGCTTATAGGAGCTCAGCTCGTTGCGGATCAGGTCGGTGACCACTTCTTCATGGGTCGGACCCAGCACAAACGGGCGTTCGTGGCGGTCTTTAATGCGCAGCAGCTCCGGGCCGTACTGCTCCCAGCGACCGCTCTCTTCCCACAGATCGGCTGGCTGAACCACCGGCATAGAGATCTCAATCGCACCGGCGTTGTTCATCTCTTCGCGCACGATGTTTTCAACTTTTCGCAGCACGCGAATACCGGTCGGCAGCCAGGTATAGAGACCGGAAGCCAGTTTGCGGATCATACCGGCGCGCAGCATCAGCTGGTGGCTGATCACTTCAGCATCGGAAGGCGTCTCCTTCAGGGTGGAGAGCAGATATTGAGTAGTACGCATTAATTTACGATTCCAGTTGTACGGAAGGATACGAACAAAAAATTTGCTGGCGGCTAGTGTACCAGCGAGATCCGTCACTCAAAAGCTTGTTTTAGCGCGGATCGAGCGCGATCACCTCGGTTCCTGCCGCGTCAATGCGCCAGCGCACATTAAAGTCGAGCAGCCAGGCGGCATATTCACGGCCAGGGCTTTCACCTTTGCGATAAGCGGGACGCGGATCCTGCGCCAGTACTTCAGTGATAAAGCGCGCCAGCTGCGGGTAGTGGCGTTGCTGCTGTTGCAACTGCTGCTGCGCCTGCGCGGAGAAACGCACCGGCATGCTGGCGTCGGGCGCGCTCTGAGCGAAACCCGCGCGCGCCTCAGGCAGCGCTTCGGCGAAGGGCAGGTAAGGCTTGATATCCACCACAGGGGTGCCGTCCACCAAATCGAGGCTGCCTAATTGCAGAATCACCTGTTGCTGCTCGCAGCGGATGCCTTTGAGCTCAACCAGCGACATGCCGATAGGATTGGGGCGAAAGGTCGAGCGGGTGGCAAATACGCCCATGCGGGCATTACCGCCGAGGCGCGGCGGGCGTACGGTTGGGCGCCAGCCGCCGGCCATGGTCTGGTGAAAGACGAACAGCACCCACAGATGGCTGAATGCCTCCAGTCCACGCACCGCTTCAGGCTGATTGTACGGCGCCAGCAGATGCAGTTCGCCTCCGCCGTCCTGCACCAGACCCGGCTGGCGCGGTACGGCAAATTTCTCTTTCCACGGCGAACGGATCACGCCGATTTGCGCAAAGGCAAATTCACTCATTGATTGGAGACTTTTAGCGCGGAGCCCTGGCATACGGCCTGGCGATAGCAGCCTGGCGTGCTGGAGACAATTTCACACTTGTGCAGCAGCACGGCGTTGGCTTTCATGCCGGCCGCTTTAATCTGCAGGCGTTTACGCGCGGTATTGAGGTTCGGCGGTGAGTCCTGGGTGCTGCTCTGGCAATCATCACCCGACACTTCGCCCAGATCGCGGAACGGATTGCTGACCAGATCGGTCGCATCGGTATAGATCTTCACCGGGGCCGGACGCGCAGCCGGTTTGCGCTGAGGTTCGCTGGTTGATTGCTGCGGGCGAGACGGAGCACTGCTTATTGGGTGATATTCACGCACGCACCCGGTCAGCATCAATGCCAACAAGCAGAGCGGTAAAAAACGCATGGCAACATCCTCATGTAATAAAAAGTGGCGTTATTGAAACAAGGACGACCAGAAATAACAAGTCAGCTGCCACATGCTGAAATAGAAAGGGCGGCCGAAGCCGCCCTGCACCGCATGAAAGGGATAATTACCAGCCTTTCACTGCGCCGCCGTTGAAGATTTTGTTGGCGGCTTCAGACACTTCGTCTGACTGATATGCCTCAACAAACTTCTTCACGTTCTCCGCGTCTTTGTTGTCTTCGCGGCTAACGATCAGGTTCACGTACGGCGAGTCTTTATCTTCTACGAAGATGCCGTCCTTCGCCGGGGTCAGGCCAATCTGGCTGGCGTAAGTGGTGTTGATCACCGCCAGCGCAATCTGCTGATCGTCGAGTGAACGTGGCAGCTGTGGCGCTTCCAGCTCAACAATCTTCAGGTTCTTTGGATTCTCAGTGATATCCAGTGAGGTTGGCAGCAGGCCCACGCCATCTTTCAGTTTGATCAGGCCCACTTTCTGCAGCAGCAGCAGAGAACGACCGAGGTTGGTTGGATCGTTCGGGATAGCGATCTGCGCACCGTTCTGCAGCTCATCCAGCGATTTGATTTTTTTCGAGTAGCCGGCAATCGGATAAACGAAGGTGTTGCCGACCGGCACCAGTTTGTAGCCGCGGTCTTTGATCTGCTGATCGAGGTACGGCTTGTGCTGGAAGGCATTAACGTCAATATCGCCTTTGCTCAGCGCTTCGTTAGGCAGCACGTAATCGTTAAAGGTAACCAGTTCAACATCGAGACCGTATTTCTCTTTCGCGACTTTCACGGCAGTTTCCGCAACCTGCTGTTCAGCCCCGACAATCACACCCACTTTAATGTGGTTGGGATCTTTCTCTTTCTGATCGCATCCTGCCAGCGCAATCGCGCCAATCAGAGCACCCACAGCGGCAATCTTTTTAAATGTGAAAGACATATCCTTTCCTTAATAGAGGACTATTGATGTTGTTTGCTTATTTATGTGACACCGCACGCACGATGCGGTCACCACAGAACTGAATTAAATACACCAGCACCACCAGCAAAATCAGCACGGTATTCATCACAGTAGCGTTATAGCCGATGTAACCATACTGATAGCCAATCTGGCCCAGACCGCCCGCGCCCACAGCACCACCCATGGCGGAGTAGCCCACCAGCGTAATCAGGGTAATTGTAGCGGCATTCACCAGCCCTGGCAGCGCTTCCGGCAGCAGCACTTTACGCACGATCTGCAGCGGTGTGGCACCCATGGCGCGCGAGGCTTCAATCAGTCCGGTCGGCAACTCAAGCAGCGCGTTCTCCACCATACGGGCGATAAACGGCGCCGCGCCTACGGTCAGCGGAACGATGGCCGCCTGCAGACCAATGGAGGTGCCGACGATGGCGCGGGTAAACGGAATCATCCACACCAGCAGGATAATGAAAGGAATAGAACGGAAAATATTGACGATGGCTGACAGCACGCGATACAGCGCAGTGTTGGCCAGAATCTGTCCCGGACGCGTGACGTACAGCAGTACGCCAACCGGCAGGCCAAGCACAAAGCCAAAGAAACCAGAAACGAAGGTCATCATCAGCGTTTCCCAGACGCCACGCGTCAGTAACCACAGCATCGCTTCAGACATAACCCAGCACCTCTACTTTCACATGATTTTCTTTCAGCCAGGCAATAGCGGCTTGTGTATCTGTTTCACTGCCGTCCATTTCGGCCAGCATGATGCCGAACTTCACGCCACCGGCGTAATCCATCTGGGCACTGATAATGTTGTTATTGACGTTGAAACGGCGCGCGGCTTCTGACAGCAGCGGCGCATCCACCGATTTACCGGTGAACTCCAGCCGCAGCAGCGGCACGCTCTCGATGCCTGCGCTCGCCTGCATGCGCTGCTGGTAATCATCCGGAATATCCAGATGCAGCGTTGACTGAATAAACTGCTGGGCCAGGGGCGTTTTCGGGTGCGAGAACACTTCGCTGACGCTGTCTTTTTCAATCAGTTCGCCGTTGCTGATCACCGCTACCTGATCGCAGATGCGTTTCACCACATCCATCTCGTGGGTGATCAGCAGAATAGTGATGCCGAGCCGACGGTTGATGTCTTTCAGCAGCTCCAGAATCGAGCGGGTGGTGGCCGGGTCCAGCGCGCTGGTGGCTTCATCACACAGCAGCACCTTCGGATTGCTGGCCAGCGCACGGGCAATTGCGACGCGCTGTTTCTGACCGCCGGACAGATTCGCCGGCCAGCTGTCGTGTTTGTCCGCCAGACCGACCAGCTCCAGAAGCTCGCTGACGCGCTTTTTGATCGCTTCGCGTGACAGGTTACCCAGCTCAAGCGGCAGCGCAACGTTGCCCGACACGGTGCGGGAGTTCATCAGGTTGAAGTGCTGGAAGATCATGCCAATCTGGCGGCGCGCCAGCGTTAACTGCCCGGAAGAGAGCGCGGTGAGATCCTGACCGTCAACCAGCACGCGACCGGATGTCGGGCGCTCCAGCAGATTGACGCAGCGGATGAGCGTACTTTTACCGGCACCGGATGAACCGATGACGCCATAAATTTGTCCGGCAGGCACGTGCAGGCTAACGTTTGACAACGCCTGAATAGTGCGTGAACCCTGCTGGAACACTTTGGTGATATTTTCGAGTTTAATCATTAGTTTAATTGTTATCGTGTTGCGTTGTCCGTGGTGTATCGGTCTTCGCGCCGCCGGGGCAGGCGAAATCTGGATGGATGGTAAGGCATCCAGACGGCTAAATCAATCAAAGTCATTCAATCTGCCATTCTCACGGTATGCGCAATCATGCGATACTGCGCGGCACTATTTGCAGCAGGAGTTTCTACGTGGCGAACCCAGTCCCGGCTATTTTTCTCGATCGTGATGGCACCCTGAATGTCGATCACGGCTATGTTCATGAGATCGACAATTTTCAGTTTATTGATGGCACCATTGAAGCGCTGCAGGCGTTAAAAAAGATGGGCTACGCGCTGGTGCTGGTAACTAACCAGTCTGGCATCGCGCGCGGCATGTTTACCGAAGATCAGTTTATGCAGCTCACCGAGTGGATGGACTGGTCGCTGGCCGATCGCGATGTCGATCTCGACGGCATCTATTTCTGTCCGCATCTGCCTGATGCAACGGTCGTGGAGTACCGCCAGACTTGCGATTGCCGCAAGCCGCAACCGGGCATGCTGCTTTCGGCGCAGAAACACCTGAATATCGATATGGCAGCTTCTTATATGGTGGGCGATAAGCTGGAAGATATGCTGGCAGCGCAGGCGGCAGGCGTGGGAACTAAAGTGCTGGTGCGCAGTGGTAAGCCGGTAACCGCCGAAGGCGAAGCGGCTGCGGACTGGGTGATTGATAGTCTCGCAGACCTGCCGGCGCGCATGAAAAAGGCCTGAAATCAGGCCTTCTGCACAAATCTTAAGCGAACAGTAAAAAAGTTGAAATTTGCACTTGCGCTTCCATAAGTTCGCCCTATAATGCGCCACCACTGAGACGGCAAAGCGGCAACGCAGACGGCTCAGCAGGGCGTGAAGTGATTCACCCCGCCGGAGAGAAACGCTGAAAAAAGTGTTTGACTCTGAAGGAGGAAAGCGTAATATACGCCACCTCGCGACAGCAGGACGAGCGCCGCGTCGCACCGCTCTTTAACAATTTATCAGACAATCTGTGTGGGCACTCGCAGGATTGATATCACAAGCCTACGGGCTTTAAAAAATATCAAGTCTTTGCTGAGTGAACACGTAATTCATTACGAAGTTTAATTCACAGAGCATCGCTGCACTCGTTGCAGCAAATCAAACTT
>NZ_NHZE01000188.1:0-248 GCF_002207995.1 Pantoea sp. VS1 | reverse complement strand
GTTGCTCAGTGAGCGTGACGGCGAGCTGAAGTTTGATCCTGTTTACTGGGGCTACGGTCCGGAGTGGTGGGATAAACCGCCGCTCATCAATGCCCGCAGCGAAACGGCTGCGACAGGGCGAAGCCCCTGTGGGAACACGGGCGGGCCATTGTGCCGGCATCGGGCTGGTTTGAGTGGAAAAAAAGCGGTGCCAGGAAACAGCCCTACTTCATTTATCACCGAAACAGAGAGCCGCTTTTTTTTGCGGC
>NZ_NHZE01000187.1:0-2618 GCF_002207995.1 Pantoea sp. VS1 | reverse complement strand
GGTTTTATGACGCAGGATGACCTGGCGAAGCGCTTTCTTAACGTGGCCACCGGCTTTAAACCTAACTTCTGAGGAGTTCCTGATGCTGACGCTATCACCCGTCTGGCACGGGCGGCTGCGAGCTGCCCGTGGCCTGACGAGCCTGCTGATGCAGACGCTGGTTATTCACCCGGCGCTGCTGTTCTTTCTGCTGTTTTTACTGATGTCACACAATGCGGGCAGCGCCGGTCAGATGCTGCTGAGCGAGGCCGAAAGGCTGGTGCGCGATGCGCCGGCGGGGCAGGTGTGGGGTTGTGTATCACAGGCCACGCCCATGAAGGCCTTTCCGCCTGCAACGCCGGATGAACTTCAGAACGGCGCGCCTGTCCCGGATGCGGTAAAACTTTCAGTTGCGCCGCCCGTGTTGTGTGAGAAAACGGCGCTCAGCCGCGATGCGTGGGCTGCACAGACCAGCGGCACGCTGCTGTTACTCTATAAGGCCGGCGTGATGTTTTCCGTCATATCTAATCTGGCCGTGTGGCACTTGCGCCGCCGCGCTAAAGGAGAACATGCATGAACCGACTGCCGCTTATCGTCACGCTGTTTATGGCGGGCGTCATACTGAACTGCCTGCGCCAGTTGATGAACTACTCGCTGACGCTGACCCATCAGGTTCTGATCACCGGCGCCATGGCGGCCTTTGTGCTGGCCGCCGTGGCACTGGCGGGCGAACTCATTGCATACCGCCGCGCGCGCCGCGGACCGGGAGGCCATCATGAGGCTTAAGGTTCTGCTGGCGGCGACGCTGCTGCTGCCGGGGCTGGCACAGGCCTCAGTGGCCGACGACATCGCCGCGCTGGAGCAGGCAAAGGCGCAGCAGGGGGCACAGCTGCCTGACTTCGGGCTGCCCGGCAGCCAGCCTGCCCGGACCGCGCCGGCGAAGCCGCCGAATCTGATGACGCTGACCGACGGCCGGCGCGTAAATCTCAACGACTACGCGGTGGTGGTGTTCATGCAGCGCGGCTGCCAGTACAGCGCGAAGTTTGATCCAAAACTGAAGGCGTGGGCGGATGAAACCGGGATAAAAGTGTATCCGTACACGCTTGACGGGTACGGCGACACGTCCTTCCCGGTGGCGCTGATCCCGCGCAAGGCCGGGCCGGACGAGCCCATCGCCGGCGAGATCCTGACGTTCTTCGGCAACGGTCTGCCCATCGCGACGCCGACCACCTTTATGGTCAACGTGAACACCAACATGGCTTATCCGCTTTATCAGGGCGACACCGACATGGGCACGGTAAGCCAGCGCCTCGCGCAGATGATCGAGGCCGACATTGACCACCTGCCGCCCGACACGCTGGGGCCGGTACCGGGCAGCGCCTCGCTGACCCCGCAGTAACGCCGGCGCGGACTGCAACCCGTATCCACACGCTGCCCCGCGTTCTGCTGGCAGCTTTATTTTTCTGCAGGAGTAACCTCATGACACCTTCCGATAGACGGTTCGCCACGCGCGTTCACTATGTCCTGGTCCTCATAAGCCTGGCCTGCCTCACGACCGCCACGCTGTGGGACTATGCCGGTAACCGGTTGTTTGATGCCTTCACCTCGCTGCCCGTGTTTGCTCAGCATCCGCTGGCGTTTTCCGCAGTACTGCACCTGCCGGTATGGGCGTTGACTGCATGTGGTCTGGGGCTGGCCAGCGTGGCGCTCGCCGCACAGGTGATCGCCGGGATGAGTGCATATGCCAGTCGCCGCCGGCTACGGGACATCCCTTATGCGGAGTCTCATTGTGACTGAGCACCCTTTAATACTCTCGCGAACCGAGACGGCGCTGCTGCTCGTCTGCACCTCAATGCTGGCGGCGGCCGGGATTTACGCCTGGCTTGCCTGCGACCTTGCCCGCCTGCCCGCGGATGTCGCTTACGGCACCGATGCGCTGCTGCTGAGCGGGCTGCAGCTCTACCCGCTGCTGTTTCTGTTTGCCCTTGCCGGCGGCTTTGGCTGCGGCGCGCTGGTCAGCATCACGCTGCGCCGGCACGGATTCATGACTGACCGGAGTTTTCAATGAAAAAGAAAGATCGTTTTAATGTGAGGGCGGCATCATGAACCTGCGTCAGCTACTAATCAGCGCTCTGGCGGCGCTGACCATCAGCAGCCCGGCGCTGGCCGACGTGCAGGGCGACCTCAACGGCTACTTTGGCAGCCTCGGCTTTGACGGCAACGTCTCAAAAGCGCAGGCGTGGCAGGGACAGGCCGCGGGCTACTTTACCGGCGGTTCGGTTTATCTGCGTAACCCCGTCAAACAGGTGCAACTCATCTCGATGCAGGTGCCCTCGCTGAACGCGGGCTGCGGCGGCATCGATGCCTACCTCGGGGCGTTTTCCTTTATCAACGGCGCCGAGCTGCAGCGCTTCGTGAAGCAGATTATGAGTAACGCCGCCGGCTACGCCTTTGACCTCGCGCTGCAGACGATGGTGCCGGAGCTCAAGCAGGCAAAAGACTTCCTGCAGAAGCTGGCTTCGGACGTGAACTCCATGAACATGAGCTCCTGTCAGGCCGCGCAGGGCATCATCGGCGGCCTCTGGCCGGTGTCGCAGGTGTCCAATCAGAAAATCTGCCAGGACATTGCCGGCGAGAGC
>NZ_NHZE01000186.1:0-301 GCF_002207995.1 Pantoea sp. VS1 | reverse complement strand
AGGGGTATTTTCATGGTGTGTTTCCGGCGTTATCGGCGTTGAAGATGGCGGGCCAGGACACCTCAGGAAAGGCCTCAAGGCGGATAAGCCCGTCTGTATAGTGCAGGCGGAGCCGCCAGGCCTGCCTGGCGTCCGGCAGGTCAATGCGTACACTGCCGTTGGTGGTGCTGGCGTGAAGCGTGCCGCCGACGGTGACGTCACCGGTTGCGGGGTCGGTGGCCTCGTCCTCGATGCTGTACACGCTGGCGATGCCGTTTTTCTTCACGTAGGCGGCCTCGGTGGCCAGCACCTTCTTCATTTC
>NZ_NHZE01000185.1:0-276 GCF_002207995.1 Pantoea sp. VS1 | reverse complement strand
CAACCCGAACACCAGCGGTGCGTTCACTCCGGTCCTCTCGTACTAGGAGCAACCCCCCTCAATTCTCCAGCGCCCACGGCAGATAGGGACCGAACTGTCTCACGACGTTCTAAACCCAGCGCGCGTACCACTTTAAACGGCGAACAGCCGTACCCTTGGGACCTACTTCAGCCCCAGGATGTGATGAGCCGACATCGAGGTGCCAAACACCGCCGTCGATATGAACTCTTGGGCGGTATCAGCCTGTTATCCCCGGAGTACCTTTTATCCGTTGAG
>NZ_NHZE01000184.1:0-248 GCF_002207995.1 Pantoea sp. VS1 | reverse complement strand
CGCGGCTGCATGGAAAGGGCCTTCCTGGAAGGCGGGCTGCCCGACGTTATCCGCACCGACAACGGCTCGCCCTTCGTTGCGCCGGGCATCCTCGCGCTGACGCAGCTGAGCGTGTGGCTGATAAAACGGGGGATACAGCCGGAAAGAACCGCGCCGGGCTGTCCGGGGCAGAACGCCCGCCACGAGCGGATGCACCGGTCGCTGAAGGTCGCCATGAGCCACCACGACGTCTTTGGCTCGCTGCCGGA
>NZ_NHZE01000183.1:0-2303 GCF_002207995.1 Pantoea sp. VS1 | reverse complement strand
TGACGCCCTGGTGATTGAGAGCGGCGTGTTCGAAGGGCTGTCGGCTATATGGCATGAGCCGCAGGGGGCGAAGCGGGCGATGATGCTTATCAGCCTGATGGGCCGGCTGGTTGAGCTTGATCTGCGACGGGTGCGTGCGGAAGGGATTAAGTTCAGGCGGGTGGCTGCCGCCGGGCAGGAGGCAGCATGATCAGGACATTTAAAGGCCGCATGAACACGTGTCAGCGCCCGGGGTTGCATGCCCTGTCCCTGCTGCTGGTCATCAATACGGCCATCGTCGCCTGGGGGATGCGCACGGGGACCGTGGCTTTCCCCGGATGGCCATTCTGGCGTCTGTCCCTGGTGATTTCTGCCGGGATCATCGGGTGGCAGTGGCGCGCTGACTGCATTGAACAGGTTATGATTGCCGGCGTCATGGCGTTTATATGGGCATTGCTGCCGGTATGCTGGCTCGTTGTGGCGTTCTGGAACTGGCAGCTGCCTGCCATAGACCCCGGCTGGCCGGTTTATCCGTCGGTATTTTCATCGGTTATATGCTGGCTTCTCACCTTTCTTCAGATGCTGATTCGGGGGTGCAGATGAATACATCAGGCGAAAAACGCCGGCGCCGTCAGCTGGGAGAGATACGGGGCATGGTGGCCAGCTGGGAGCACGGCCACCTGCCTTATGCCGGCACGCTGGCTGTCTGCATGATGGCGTTGCTGGTACTGGCCGTGCTCTGGCGCGAATACGCTCACGGGCGGGTCTGGGCCGGCTGGCTGATGGTGCTGCCCGCCGTTGTTGCGGCTGCCGCTGTTGTCATGCGGCTGCGGGAGCCGCTTAACTGGCAGGACCTGATTGCCGAAAGGCTGGAGGTCTATCCATACCGGGACGTCAGGGCCTGGCGTGAACTGCAGCAGGTGGTGGCTGAGGCTGGTTTTATTTCGGTCCCCATGCTTGCCTGCTGGCTTGATAAAGAGATGCAGAACTTCCCGGCGCCCGCCCGGCGGCGGACCTTTGCTTTCACTGAGCGTGAACGGGATGAGCGCGGGGAATCTGACTGCAGGAGCCATCATGAATAAACGCACCCGCCGGGAGCAGCGTATCCGGCTCTGCGCGCTGCAGCTCCGCTACCGTAAAGCGTGGAAGACGCAGGCCAGCAGCTGCAGGCTCGCGGCGCTGCTCACCGAAATCGAGGTGATTCAGCACCGTCTTGCCGCAGACAGTGCTCAGACGGAGGCCGTATGCAGCTGAGTTTTCAGCGACTGGCGCTGTTCAGCCTGCTGGCCTGCTTCACCGCCGGTATAACGCTTATCCTGCACCAGCTCTGCTGAGTATCCCAAAAAAAGAATTATCGTGCCTTCACCAGGGCAACCCGCACCACCGGCATTATCACCGCACCACTCACTTTTATTACCGCTGCGGCCCGGCCGCCACTGAGGATATCCCCATGCAAAAACTCTTTGCGTGCGCACTGCTGTGCGCTGCGCTGACCGGCTGCGCCGGCATGAACTCTGACTTTGACTGTAACAAAACCGCCACGGACCAGTGCCTGTCGATGTCTGAGGCCAGCAAACTGGCATCAAAAGGAAAAAGCCTCGACGACCTGACCGCGCAGAAGGAGGCCGGCCCAAAGCCTGCCGCTGAGGCGCTGGCGACGCCCGGCAACGTGAAGCCCGCCGTTAATCCTTACCGCCCCGTGAGCGTGGCGACGCTGACTCCCCGTCCTGTCTCCGGGCAGGCGCTGAGCGCAGACAGTCTCCGTGCATCCACGGTGCCGGTTCGCGCAGCAACACCGGTGGTACCGGGTGATTACAGCGGACCGGGACAGGTAGACGCCCGCCGCATTCCTGACGCGACGCAACGCCTGTGGATCGCGCCGTGGGTCGACGAGCAGGACAGCTTCCATCAGCCCGCCGTGGTGGAGTTCGTGAAGCAGAAATCACGCTGGGACGAAGATTTCCGGGTTATCAGCGAGGGGGAGTAATGAAAAAACGCTTTTCTTTCCGTTCCGCGCATGAGCAGCGGGCATCTGCATCCTCTGCGGCCGCGTTGCATCACCGGGTCTGGCCCGGTATCAGTCTGCTGCAGGCGGATGTTTCATGCGGTCGTCATTTCATTATCAGCGGCACCACCGGCGCGGGCAAAAGCTTCCTGCTACAGGACGTGATGAACACCGCGTTGCGCACACCATTCGCAGGAGGTCAGCATGCTCAGTAACGTTCTCGAACACCTTGCCGGCATCTTCAGCAGCAGCCGGGACGAGGGCGGTACGAAAGACGCTGCCGCCCTGCTGCGCCAGAGCTTCAGCTATCCGTCCCTGA
>NZ_NHZE01000182.1:0-392 GCF_002207995.1 Pantoea sp. VS1 | reverse complement strand
CGGGTGTGTAAGCGCAGCGATGCGTTGAGCTAACCGGTACTAATGACCCGTGAGGCTTAACCTTACAACGCCAGAGGCGTTTTGGTCTGAGAGACCGGAGAATTTTCAGCTTGTGACGGATAAAGAATCAGCTTTGTTCTGCGGACGCGAGTCCGGAGGATTTTGCGCTGAGGCGAGGCGGCAAGCGAAGGAAAGGAAGGAGCATACACGAGTATGTGACTGACTTTGCGAGCGCGGCCAACGCGGCATCAGCGCGAAAGACGCGGGACAGGGCACAAAGAATTTGCCTGGCGGCAACAGCGCGGTGGTCCCACCTGACCCCATGCCGAACTCAGAAGTGAAACGCCGTAGCGCCGATGGTAGTGTGGGGCCTCCCCATGCGAGAGTAGGGA
>NZ_NHZE01000181.1:0-313 GCF_002207995.1 Pantoea sp. VS1 | reverse complement strand
CGGCGCAACGAAGGGCGAGCCGTTGTCGGTGCGGATAACGTCGGGCAGCCCGCCTTCCAGGAAGGCCCTTTCCATGCAGCCGCGCACGAACACCGTGGTCTCCGACGTGCCCGGCTCGCATGACAGCAGGTAGCGGCTGTGGTTATCGGTAAGCGTGAAGGGGCGGCACCAGCTGCCGTCTTTCAGGCGAAAGCGCCCTTTAAAATCAGCGCTCCAGACGTGGTTATTCCTCACAGGCGTCGTGAGACTGCGCAGGTTGCCCGGCGTTCGCTTGCGTGGCGTCCGCGGCTGAACCATTCCCGCCGCCTTCAGC
>NZ_NHZE01000180.1:0-3093 GCF_002207995.1 Pantoea sp. VS1 | reverse complement strand
CGGCAATGACACACCGGAAACTGACTAAAGGAGCGACACGATGAAAGAACCGTATACCGCCGCCACGCTGGCGGCCACGCAGTCAGAAATCCCGGGCCTGACGCCGGGCCTGGCAGAAAGTCTGGCGACCCTGACGGAGCTGGGAAAGCACCGCCTCAGCGCCCGCGAGGAGCACGAGCACCTGCGGCTCACGCTACACGACATGGCGCAGCAGATTGCCGATACCGTGCAGGACAGCGCACTGCCGCTGTCCTCGTTTCGCGCGTGGATTGTGGCGAGCCATATCGTGCACGCGCAGTTCGGCAGCCGGGGCGAGGTGATCTGGGGGCGGGCGAGCGGCGCACTGGCGGCACGCCTGACGGATATCAGCCTCCGCATGGAGCCCGACGACACACAGACGTAAAAAAGGCAGGGTTGCCCCTGCCTTCTCAACGGTCGCCAGACGCAACTGGCGACCTCATCAAAACCCTGACTCAGGAGAGTTATATGAATTTTGACCCGCAAATCGTCGCACAGGCGCAGGCGTTTGTAAAAAGCTTTAACAGCGGTCGCGGCGTGCGCGTCCCGAAAATGACGTTCAGCAGCTGGCCGCATTTCATGCGCGCCGTGCGTCAGCAGCTGGAGGTACAGTCATGAGCGTACAAAACACACTGTCCCCGGACGCGGCGCAGCAAAAGGTGACGCAGGCCGACATTACGCGTGCGCTGGGCGATTTCTGCTTTATCCGCCTGGACAACGGCGACGAAGCCTTTTATTACAACGGATTCTGGCTCACCGGTGCGGATGGCGAGAGTAACGAACCGTCGGTGCTGGGGCTCGCACAGCGCACCGCCCGGGCGGGCAACAAGCATCTGCGCTGCGTCGAGCTGCCGGTGCCGGAGGACAAAGAGTGGTGCTGGGATGACGTGGTCACAGAACTGGCGTGCTGCGCCGTCACGCGCGAGCTGCGCGGCGAGCTGATTGTGACCGGCAGCGAAACCCGATACGGGAGGGGTATCCACATCGGCAACGATCCGCTGCTGAGCGACATTAACAGCAACCTGTGGTTCCCGCTCAACCCGGCGGAGGACTGGTTTACGGGCATCGAGCGCGTGCTGATGATGAACGGCGTGGCGGAGAACGTGGTGCGCATTGAATCGCTGCGCGACTGCGCGGCGTACCATGACTGGAAGGTGGTCTATAACCGGAAGGTCACAGACTAGAACGAAAAAAGGCAGGGGAGGAGACCCCCCTGCCTGATTCCACCGCCCGCTACGGCAGTGCCGGGCGGTTTTACAGCTGACTTTGGGGGAACTTCCGGTGTTCCCGATGAAAACTATAGCACTGGCCATCTTTAAGTGGCAAAACACCTGCAGAACATTTTAATTTCAATGCTGCCTGACCGCGCAGCGCGCGAGGAGACGATGATGAGTTTTTTGATGCTGGGTTCCCTGCTGAGCCTGGGTTATGCGCTGGCCTTCCGGTTCGTGGTGCCGGGCGATATAAGCCAGACATACTGGTGCGGCTACGCGATGTGCTTCGTGCTGGCGCGCCTGCTGGCCTCAAAGCACCCACAGCCCGCAGGTGACTGGGCAGTGATTAAACTCCTTGCGCTGACCGTTCCGGTGGGCGGCGTGTTTCTGTGCGTGTGGGGCGCAATGACCCTGCTGGCTGACCCGGCGGCGGGCGGACCGGCAGGCGCTGACATGCTGTACTCTGCATCCCACGGGCTGCTGCTGCCGCTTTTGGCCATGATAATGGGTGCGGCCATCGTGGCGGTTTCGCTGTACCGCTTCAGGACGCGCGCGCAGGGATAAACCCCGCGGCTATGCCGGTAAAAACCCTGTGCTGACGCACCGGCTTTCTTCCGTCGCGTGCGCTTACTCATGTGAGACAGACGTCGATCTGTCCTGCTCTCTTTGCTCCTGCTGCTGTGCTTCTGCCATTTTCCTCCTGAAATAATACACACCCGCACGTCACGGGCCATGGCCCCCTTCGGCTCCCCGGCAAGCCGGGTCGTCGAGCCCTACTCCGCTAACCGGCAGAGCCGGCAAGCTCCGCCGGACCGCGAGGGACCGCGTTCCGGGCCTGCGGCTAGGGTCTGATGGCTGAGGTCAACCCCTGCAGCGGGCTCGCGCCCGCGCGTTCACTGGCCACGAAAAGCCGTGGCCGCTAAGGCCCGGACCGGCAAAGCCGTCCGGGGTGCATTCCTGCTCATCCCACCCCCGTCTGCGCATGTTACGGCCAGTCCGTTGCGGAGGGCTGGTCGTAGCACCGCCGGTTCGTGCAGAAAGGGGTGAAGTGCACGCCGCCAAAAACTTTTTGCCAGATGCCGCAAAAACTTTTCGTCGTCGCCCCTTTATGCCCTCTCTTCGTCGTTGCTCCTTTGCCCTTCGCCGCAACGAACTCACCGAAACATGGTTTCAGCAACCGACAACAGGAGAACCAGCATGAACACACAGAACGTCAAAACCGCCGCTGCCGAATCTACCGAAACATGGGTGAAGGGACAGGAAAGCATCGACCTGAGCCCGGCTCAGTTTGTGGACCTGTACCGCTGGATCCGTGCGAATGGGGAGTTTACCGGCGTGGCAGGCGTACACAGTGCCGTACTGGCCGGACTGGTGCTGATTGAGGAGCCCACCCCGGAGCCGGAAGCCCTGAAGATTTATGTCCACAAAGGCTATCCCGCAGCCGTCCAGGAATACGACACCGGATTTGTGGTCGTCCGGGAGTATTACGCCGCCGCTGCGGCCGGGAACTGATCCCGGTCAGAAAACAGATTTATTTCAACCTCTTTCTCAATATAAGGAATCTGATTATGGTCCGTTTTGCTACCCGCTACGCTGCCCCGACCTCCGTACGTAAAAATCACCCGCTGAGCAATGACGAATTAATGCGCGTCGTGCCGAGCGCATTTTCCGAAGAGAAACATGACTCGCGCTCAGACCGTTATACCTATATTCCGACCGTTACACTGCTGGATAAACTGCGCGAGGAAGGCTTTCAGCCTTATTTTGCGAGCCAGTCCCGCGTGCGCGACCCGGAGCGCCGCGACTTTACCAAACACATGATCCGCCTGCGCCGGGGAAATAATAACGGCGGCGGGGAAGT
>NZ_NHZE01000179.1:0-373 GCF_002207995.1 Pantoea sp. VS1 | reverse complement strand
CATAAAATTCCTCCTGTTATTTTACTGTTTATATGTACAGTATTATTGAGGCGGAATTATCTGGCAAGAGGGAGCGAAACGGGTTGGCGCCGAAGCGAAGCCATCTGACTGACCCGCCGGTGAATTTTTTATGAAGGTCAACCTGGCTGATACTGAGCGGCGCCACTATGCTCAGGTCAGGGCCGGCAGACGTGGAGAGGCGTTTCCGGTTATACTGTAACAGCCCGGCGCTCTGTGGCCGGGCTGGTTTTGTTGAAATGCAGAATAAGCGTAACGTGCGTAAGCAGTCCATGCCGGCATCGGTGAAATGACGCTTCCTCGGCACGACTGTTCGTTCCTCGCGCTGCTGCGGTACGCCTCAGCCGTGACTGCG
>NZ_NHZE01000018.1:0-102993 GCF_002207995.1 Pantoea sp. VS1 | reverse complement strand
TTTTGCGCGATGAATCGCGCCGCTACAAATCGGTGTAACCTTCTGTAGCGGCGCAATTTATTGCGCTGGCAAACAGGCAGTAATGCCTGACAACGCGGCCCTGGCCGCGTTTTTGCGCGATGAATCGCGCCGCTATAAATCGGTGTAACCTTCTGTAGCGGCGCAATTTATTGCGCTGGCAAACAGGCAGTAATGCCTGACAACGCGGCCTGGAGGCGTTTTTGCGCGATGCATCGCGCCGCTACAAACCGGTGCAACCCTCTGTAGCGGCGCAATTTATTGCGCTGGCAAACAGGCAGTAATGCCTGACAACGCGGCCTGGAGGCGTTTTTGCGCGATGAATCGCGCCGCTACAAATCGGTGCAACCCTCTGTAGCGGCGCAATTTATTGCGCTGGCAAACAGGCAGTAATACCTGACAACGCGGCCCCGGCCGCGTTTTTTTGCGATCTATTACGCTATGCAAACCTGGCGCAAACCATTCGGGCTTTGTTACAGAGACAGCATTGATAATTATTATCACCTGCTCTATTGTGGCAGCCGTTATAAGGCGACAGGAAACAGGTAGAACAATGCGTAGTACGGACTCCGCGCTGGTGGCGGAACATGGCACCGAAGCCGATACCCTGACCCGTTATCGTCAGGTTCTGCGTCAGCGACTGCTGCTGATTGGTGTGCTGGTGCTGGCGATCCTCGCTTCAGTTATCCTCGATTTCACCCTTGGCCCGGCCGGCCTGACGCTCGACACGCTGTGGCAAACGCTGCTCCATCCCGCAGCGGTGGACGCCGGCACGCGCGTGATCGTCTGGGACATCCGTCTGCCGTATGCGCTAATGGCGGTGGTGGTCGGCTTCTCACTCGGCCTCGCCGGTGCTGAAATGCAGACCATCCTCAATAACCCGCTGGCCAGCCCGTTTACGCTCGGCGTCTCGTCGGCAGCGGCGTTTGGTGCCGCGCTGGCAATCATTCTCGGCATCGGTATTCCCGGCGTGCCGGACCAGTGGCTGATCTCCGCCAATGCCTTTGTCTTCGCCTTGTTTGCCGCGCTGATGCTGGATGGCATCACGCGCTGGACCAAAGTCTCAACTTCCGGCGTGGTGCTGTTTGGCATCGCGCTGGTGTTCACCTTTAACGCCCTGGTTTCGATGATGCAGTTCATCGCCAGCGAAGATACGCTGCAGGGCCTGGTGTTCTGGACCATGGGCAGTCTGGCGCGTGCTTCATGGGAAAAACTGGGTGTGCTGAGCGCCGCCTTTGCCATCCTGCTGCCGTTCTCGATGCTCAGCAGCTGGAAACTCACGGCGCTGCGCCTTGGTGAAGATCGCGCGGTGAGCTTCGGCATTGATGTGCGGCGTCTGCGGCTGGCGACGCTGTTGCGCATCAGCATTCTCTCGGCGCTGGCGGTGGCATTCGTCGGCCCGATCGGCTTTATCGGCCTGGTCGCGCCGCACATTGCGCGCATGATGTTTGGTGAAGATCACCGCTACTATCTGCCGGCCAGTGCGCTGACCGGCGCGCTGGTGCTGTCACTGGCGTCGGTGGCCTCAAAAAACCTCATTCCCGGCGTCATCATTCCGGTCGGCATCGTCACCTCGCTGGTGGGCGTGCCGTTCTTTCTCAGCATTATTCTGCGGCATCGGGGGACAGTGTGATGGAGCAGGGCTTACGCGTCAGCCACTTTTACGCCGGTTACCCGAAGCGGAACGTCATCGACGATCTCAATGTCACGCAGCTGCCACGCGGCAAAATCACCGTGCTGCTGGGCCCCAACGGCTGCGGCAAATCGACGCTGCTGCGCGCGCTGGCCGGTCTGAGCAAAGGGCAGGGCGAGCTGTGGCTCAACGGTGAAGAGCTGATGAGCCAGCCGTTTGCCCGGCGCGCGCAGCGCGTGGTCTATCTGCCGCAGACGCTGCCAGCCGGCGTGCATCTGCACGTGCTGGAGTCGATCATCGTGGCTCAGCGTGCCTCCGGTGGATTACACAGCGCCGCCAGTGAAGCGGAGATCATGCACCTGCTGGAGCAGCTGGGCATTGCCCATCTGGCGATGCGTTATCTCGATCAGCTGTCCGGTGGCCAGAAGCAGCTGGTCGGGCTGGCGCAGTCGCTGATTCGCCGTCCGGAACTGCTGCTGCTGGATGAACCGCTCAGCGCGCTGGATTTGAATTATCAGTTCCACGTGATGGATTTGGTGCGGCGCGAAACCCGGCTGCGCAACATGGTGACGGTGGTGGTGGTGCATGACATCAACATCGCGCTGCGTCATGCCGATCACGCGCTGATGCTGAAGCAGGGGCAACTGCTGGCCGACGGTGTGCCGTCGCAGGTGATTACGCCGGAGACGCTGGCGCAGGTGTATGGCGTGCGCGGCCGCATTGAGCACTGCTCACAGGGCATGCCGCAGGTAATGATTGATGGGCTGGTAGCGGAATCGCTGGCCTGACGCCAGACACGTTCTGCCCCTCAGCATCAGAGGGGCAGAGAAGCGCACTACGCCAGTAAATGCTGCGCGTGGAACCGCAGATGGTCCTCCACGAAGCTGGCGATAAAGAAGTAGCTGTGGTCATACCCCGGCTGGATACGCAGCTCCAGCGGGAAGTTCTGCTCGCGCGCCACTGCTTCCAGCCGCTCCGGGCGCAGCTGATCGGCGAGGAACTGATCGCTATCGCCCTGATCGATCAGCACCGGCAGGCGATGTTCAGCGTTCTGCATCAGCAGGCAGCTATCCCACTCGCGCCACGTCTGGCGATCGTCGCCCAGATAGGCGGCAAAGGCTTTCTGTCCCCACGGCACTTCGGTCGGGTTGACGATTGGCGCAAACGCGGACGCCGACGCAAAGCGCCCGCCGAGGCGCAGCGCCAGCACCAGCGCGCCGTGGCCGCCCATCGAATGCCCCATTACCGACTGGCGATCGCTCAGCTTGAAGTTATCCGCTACCAGTGCCGGCAGCTCCTCGCTGAGATAATCGAACATGCGATAATGTGCCGCCCACGGTTGCTGCGTGGCGTTGAGATAAAACCCGGCACCCTGGCCCAGATCGTACCCGCTGTCATTGGCCACTGCATCGCCGCGCGGGCTGGTGTCCGGCATAATCAGCACCAGACCGAGTTCGGCCGCCACGCGCTGCGCACCGGCTTTGGTGGTGAAGTTCTCATCGTTGCAGGTCAGCCCGGCGAGAAACCACACCACCGGCGGTGGCGCGTCGTCGCGCGGCGGCGGCAGAAAAATGCTGAACGTCATCGGGCAGTTGAGCACGGCGGACTGATGACGCCAGCGCTGCTGCCAGCCGCCAAAAATACGGTGTTCTTCCAGCAGCTCCAGAGTGGATGCCATGTCGCCTCCTGCTTATTTATTAAAATGCACCACGGAACGGATCGATTTGCCTTCATGCATCAGCTCAAATGCCTCGTTGATCTCTTCCAGCGGCATGGTGTGGGTGATGAAATCATTCAGCGCAAACTTACCGTCGAGGTAATCCTGCACGATGCCCGGCAGCTGAGTACGTCCTTTCACGCCGCCAAACGCCGACCCGCGCCATACGCGGCCGGTAACCAGCTGGAACGGCCGGGTAGAAATCTCTTCGCCGGCACCGGCAACGCCGATAATCACTGATTCGCCCCAGCCTTTATGGCAGCACTCCAGCGCGGAACGCATCACGTTGACGTTACCGATACACTCAAACGAGAAGTCCACGCCGCCGTCGGTCATCTCGACGATAACTTCCTGAATTGGCTTAGCAAAATCTTTCGGATTAACCAGGTCGGTCGCGCCCAGTTTGCGCGCCAGGTCAAACTTGCTGGTGTTGATATCAATACCGATGATGCGACCGGCCTTCGCCATTTTCGCCCCAATGATCGCCGACAGGCCAATACCGCCGAGGCCGAAAATCGCCACGGTGTCGCCTTCTTTCACTTTGGCGGTATTCATCACCGCGCCCATGCCGGTGGTCACGCCACAGCCGAGCAGGCACACTTCTTCCAGCGGCGCTTCTTTGCTGATTTTCGCCAGGGAGATTTCCGGTACGACGGTGTACTCAGAGAAGGTCGAGGTGCCCATGTAATGGAAGATTGGCTTGCCGTCTTTGAAGAAGCGGGTGGTGCCGTCGGGCATCAGCCCTTTGCCCTGCGTGGTGCGGATTGCCTGACACAGGTTGGTTTTGCCGGAGAGACAGAATTTACACTTGCCACACTCTGGCGTGTACAGCGGGATCACGTGATCGCCGACCGCCACGCTGGTAACGCCTTCGCCCACCGCTTCAACCACGCCGCCACCTTCGTGACCGAGGATCGCCGGGAATACGCCTTCCGGATCTTTACCTGACAAGGTGTAAGCATCGGTATGGCACACGCCGGTGGCAACGATGCGCACCAGCACTTCCCCTTTCTGTGGCGGCATCAGATCCACTTCTTCAATCTTCAGCGGTTCGCCAGCAGCCCAGGCCACGGCCGCGCGGGTTTTAATCATGTTCATGCAATCCCTCTTCCTGTGATGTCGTGATTGGATAAAAAATAACGCTTACTCAGCGGCCTGCAGCGGATGCAGCAGTTCATCGTTGAGCGGGCGGTCATCAAACATTTCAATAATCAGATACTTCAGCGCCTCAACGTTGGGCGTAAAGGCGTCGCGGCGCCACATCAGCCAGGTGGCCGTGTCGCGCCAGGTCGGCGGCAGGCTGTGCTGCTGCACGCGCGCGCGGGCCGGCATCTGCGCCAGCACCGAGGCCGGAATCATCGCCACGCCGCCGCCGCCGGCTACGCAGGCGACCATGGCGTGATAAGACTGAATCTCCATAACGCTGTGCGGTGCGCTCTGGCTGTCGCGATACCAGGACTCCAGCCGGGTGCGGTACGAGCAGCTGTTGCCAAAGGCAAACAGCGTATCGCCCTGCGTATCGCGGGCGCTGTGAATCGGCGCGTGTTCGAGGCTGGTGATCAGCACCATCTCTTCACGAAAGGCGATGCAGCCATTCAGATCGTCATGACTGGCCGGACCGTCCACCAGCGCGGCCGCCAGCGTGCCGGCGCGCACTTTATCGATGATATCGCCTGAGGTGCCGGTCACCAGCGACAGCGCGACGTTGGGGAAGCGCTGATGATAGGCGGCCAGCAATCCCGGCAGGCGGGTGGCGGCGGTGCTCTCCATCGAACCGAAGGCAAAGTTACCACCGGGTTCACCGGCGCGCGCCATGTTCAGCGCCTCGTCGCTCAACGCCAGAATACGCTGCGCATAATTGAGGAAATTGTGGCCCATCGGCGACAAACGAATGCGCTGCTTCTCACGAATAAACAGATCGACGCCGATTTCTTCTTCCAGCTGTCGCAGTCGCGTGGTGAGATTAGACGGCACGCGATGCAGCATTTCGGCGGCGCGCGCCAGTGAGCCGGTTTCGGCCACGGAACAGAACATGCGGAGCTGTACTAAATCCATATTCTCTTCTCGTAAACAACTTGGTTAATATTATTCACTTTTCGTGAGTCTAAACGTCATGCATGCTGCTGACAAGTGATAATCCAATCGATCCGGAGTCAGAATGGCGTGGCGAGTCGCGCTTAGCGCGTTTTTAAGTTTAGTGGTTGCAATGGGGATTGGGCGATTTGCGTTTACCCCGCAGGTGCCATTGATGATTCACGACGGTCAGCTCACGCTCGCCAGCGCCAGCCTGGTCGCGGCGCTGAACTATCTCGGTTATCTGGCCGGATCGTTTGACGCGATGCGCGCGCAGCGGCGCGTGGAGTGGCGGCTGCAGCTGGGCGTCTGGGGTGCCGTCGCGCTGACGTTGCTGTCCGCCTGTATCAGCGGGCCGTGGCTGCATGCGGTGGTGCGTTTCCTGATCGGCGTCGCCAGCGGCTGGGCAATGGTGCTGGTGGCAGCATGGAGCAATGAGCAACTGCTGCATCACGGCCGGCCGGGCCTGTCGGCAGCGGTGTTTGCCGGTCCCGGCACCGGCATCTTCATCAGCGGCATGCTGGCGGTACTGCTGCACGCCAGCGGCGTGAGCGCGGCGTTTGCCTGGGCGGCGTACGGTGTGCTGGCGCTGCTGCTGATTGCCGCGATTGCGCGTTTCCTGCCGCGCAGCGGACAGCTGCATCGCCCGCAACAGGCCGCCGAGCCGCTGCTGCTGACGCGTGACCTGAAGCGTCTGATCCTCAGCTACAGCCTTGCCGGCTTTGGCTATATTCTGCCCGCCACCTTCCTGTCGCAAATGGCGGCGGCGCGCTTCCCTGATAGCGCTTTTGCGCAGTTTGTCTGGCCAGTGTTTGGCGGGGCGGCGGTGATCGGCATCGTGCTGGGAATCGTGACGCGCCACTGGGGCAGCAGCCACCGGCGGCTGGCGCTGGTGCTGTGGGCGCAGGCGCTGGGCGTGATCGCGGCCATCGTACTGCCGGGCATCAACGGTCTGCTGCTGGCGGCGCTGCTGATTGGCGGCGGCTTTCTCTGCGTGGTGCAGCTGTCGCTGCAGTACAGCCGGGAGCTGGCGCCGCACCACGCGCGCTATCTCGCCGGCCTGCTCACGACCGGTTATGCCATCGGACAGCTCGGTGGGCCGCTGCTGTCCTGGATTTCCAGCCTGCTGTGGCACCGGCTCGATCCGGCGCTGTGGGTGGCCGGCGGTGGTTTGCTGCTGGCGGGGGCGCTGGTGATGCGGCGATCGTCCACCTGAAACGCTTTCACTTCCAATCGGATTGATTGCTGGATTAAGCGCGCGTTGTGTTTCACAATACGCGCTCAGAATTTCCCCCGCAGGCGCAGACCTGCGGGCGCATCACCTGCCGGAGAAGAGTACGATGAGCACCTTAAGTCAGGAAGCCGCCCTGGTTCACGAAGCACTGCTGGCGCGTGGCCTGGAAACGCCATTACGCGCCCCGGTGCGCGATATGGACGACGCGTCACGCAAGCGCGAGATCGCCGGCCACATGACCCAGATTATGCAGCTGCTGAATCTGGACCTGGAAGACGACAGCCTGATGGAGACGCCGCACCGCATCGCCAAGATGTACGTTGACGAAATCTTTTCAGGTCTGGATTACGCCAACTTCCCGAAAATCACCGTCATCGAAAACAAGATGAAGGTGGATGAAATGGTCACCGTGCGTGATATCACCCTGACCAGCACCTGTGAACACCACTTCGTGATCATCGACGGCAAAGCCACCGTGGCCTATATTCCTAAAGACAAGGTGATTGGCCTGTCGAAGATCAACCGTATCGTACAGTTCTTCGCCCAGCGTCCGCAGGTGCAGGAGCGTTTAACCCAGCAGGTGCTGGTGGCGCTGCAAACCCTGCTGGGCACCAATAACGTGGCGGTGTCGATCGATGCGGTGCACTACTGCGTGAAAGCGCGCGGCGTCAAAGATGCGACCAGCGCGACCACCACCACTTCACTCGGCGGATTGTTCAAATCGAGCCAGAACACGCGTCAGGAGTTCCTGCGCGCGGTACGCCACAGCTAAGCAGCGCGGGCGGCGTCGTTGTCGCCCGTGTTCCTCTCACCGTCAGGGCACTCGATGCAACGCTATCTCGCGCTGGATTTCATTCGTGGTTGCGCCATTCTCGGCATATTGCTGCTGAATATCGTCGGCTTTGGTCTGCCCTCGGCGGCCTATCTCAATCCGGCCTGGCAGGGTGAAGCCTCCGTTTCTGATGCCTGGACCTGGGCAATCATGGATGGCCTGGCGCAGCTAAAATTCCTGACGCTGTTTGCGCTGCTTTTTGGTGCCGGACTGGCACTGCAGGTGCCGCGCGGCAGCCGCTGGATCTCCTCGCGCTTAACGCTGCTGGTCTTCATCGGGTTCATCCACGCGGTGTTCCTGTGGGAAGGCGACATCCTGCTGGATTATGGCCTGATTGGGTTGATTGTCTGGCGCATGCTGCGTGACGTGCCGTCGGAGCGGGCGCTATTACATACCGGCGTGCTGCTCTATCTGGTGGGCTGTGCCGTGCTGCTGGTGTTTGGCGTCATCTCCAGTCCGCAGCCGACGCGTTCGTGGCTGCCGGGCGCGGCAGATCTGGAGTATGAGAGCTACTGGAAACTGGTCGGCGGCTGGGAAGCGGTGCAGAATCGCCTCGAACACCTGTCATCCGGCCTGATGGCGCTGGCTTCGCAGTATGGCTGGCAACTGGCCGGGCTGATGCTGATCGGTGCCGCGCTGATGCGCAGCGGCTGGCTGAGCGGCCAGTTTAGTCTGCAACACTACCGACGCGCGGCGGCGCTGTTACTGACCATCGGCTGGCTGATTGCCATACCCGGCGTGCTGGCGCAGTGGCTGCTACAGTGGGAGTTTCGCTGGAGCGGCTTTTTCCTGCAGGTGCCACGCGATCTCGCCAGTCCGTTTATCAGCCTTGGCTACGCTGCGCTCTGTCTTGGTTACTGGCCGGCCATCGCCGCCACGCGGTTCAGTTACGCCATTCAGTGTGTCGGCCGCATGGCGCTGAGCAATTATCTGCTGCAGACGCTGATCTGCACCACGCTGTTCTACCGCTTCGATCTGTTCCTCAAATTTGACCGCCTGCAACTACTGGCTTTTGTACCGGCCATCTGGCTGGTCAATATTCTGTTCTCCGTGCTGTGGCTGCGCGTCTTCCCGCAGGGACCGATGGAGTGGCTCTGGCGCCGGCTGACGCAGCTCGCCGCCGGAAAAGCGGATAACGCGTCCGCCGGCAGATAATGATGTTCATCACAAAGGTTGCATAATTGTATGTAACCGTTTTCATCCGTGTGACGTAATTCACGCAGCTGTTTCCGATGCCCTGACAGAATAGCGCCGTTACGCGCCAGTCGCGCATTTTCTCCTCTGTGGAACAACTGCATGATAACGATTCGTGATGTCGCCCGTCAGGCCGGGGTTTCCGTTGCCACCGTGTCGCGGGTGCTCAATAACAGCAGTGCAGTCACCTCTGATACCCGCGAAGCCGTGCTGCAGGCGGTTGAATCGCTCGGCTACCGGCCGAATGCCAACGCGCAGGCGCTGGCTACCCAGGTGAGCGATACCATCGGCGTGGTAGTCATGGACGTTTCCGATCCCTTCTTTGGTGCGCTGGTTAAAGCGGTGGATACCGTGGCGCAGCGCATGCACAAGCATGTGCTCATCAGCAATTCGTGGCATCAGGAAGAGAAAGAACGCCATGCCATTGAAGTGCTGATCCGCCAGCGCTGCAACGCGCTGGTGGTGCACGCGAAAACGCTTACAGACGCGGAGCTGGCCCGGTTTATGGACCAGGTTCCCGGTATGGTACTGATTAATCGTACTATTCCGGGATATGAGCACCGCTGCGTCTGCCTCGACAATGTTACCGGGGCGCAGGTAGCGACGCGTATGCTGTTACAGCAGGGCCATCAGCGCATTGGTTACCTCAGCTCCAGCCATCCGATTGAGGACGTGGCGCAGCGCCGCGATGGCTGGCTGCAGGCACTGGCGGAGCAGGGCATCCGCCCGCCGGAGGGCTGGATTGCGCATGCCGAACCGGACATGCAGGGCGGTGAAGCCGCGATGGTGGAGCTGCTGGGGCGCAATCTGCACCTCACTGCGGTGTTCTCCTATAACGATGGCATGGCGGCCGGTGCGCTCACTGCGCTGAAAGATAACGGTATTCAGGTGCCGCAGCATTTCTCTGTCATCGGCTTCGATGACATCCCCATTTCCCGTTACACCGACCCGCAACTAACCACGGTGCGCTATCCCATTGTTTCTATGGCGAAACTGGCGACTGAGCTGGCCCTGCAGGGCGCAGCAGGCACGCTCGATCCGCACGCCGCGCACTGCTTCATGCCTACGCTGGTGCGGCGCCATTCGGTGGCGCAGCGGCAAATTGTGGAGTCGGTCACTAATTCAGGCGATAGCGCCGTGTAACCGTTTCCAATCTGTGATTGTATTCACAGTTAATTAACATGGCGCTCACTATGATGGCAGCGTCTTACCGGACTGAAACATTATGTAACGCCGGGCTTTCCTTCCCCGGTCTGGTTTCAGTAGCCGATTGAAATGGTTCACAACACACTTCAGGAAGCGTTTACCTACAGGGAAGTCAGGATAGCGATGGTGGTCCGGCTTGGTAGCAGCGCCTGCCCCATAAAAATAGCGTTTCAACCGACTGCGCTGTCTGCCCGCAGGCAATACGGCGCGATGAAATACCCTGCATAAAAAAACCGGAGATACCATGAATAAGAAGGTTTTCACGCTCACAGCACTGGTTGCCAGCATGATGTTTGGTGCAACTGCGCACGCCGCCGATACCCGCATTGGCGTGACAATTTATAAATATGACGACAACTTCATGTCGATGGTGCGCAAGGACATCGAAAAAGAGGCGAAAGCCGTGGGCGGCATTCAGCTACTGATGAACGACTCACAGAACGACCAATCCAAACAGAACGACCAGATTGACGTGCTGATGGCGAAAGGCGTGAAAGCGCTGGCCATCAACCTGGTGGATCCGGCTGCTGCGGCAGTGGTGATCGACAAAGCGCGCGCGAACGACGTGCCGGTGGTGTTCTTCAACAAAGAGCCTAACGCGAAAGTGCTGGCCAGCTACGACAAAGCTTACTATGTCGGTACCGACTCCAAAGAGTCCGGCATCAAGCAGGGTGAGCTGATCGAGAAACACTGGAAAGCCACGCCAGCCTGGGATCTGAACAAAGACGGTCAGATTCAGTTTGTGCTGCTGAAAGGTGAACCGGGCCATCCGGACGCTGAAGCGCGTACCAAATACGTCATCGAAACCCTGAACAAAGACGGCATCAAAACCCAGCAGCTGGCGATGGATACTGCGATGTGGGATACCGCGCAGGCGAAAGACAAAGTGGACGCCTGGCTGTCTGGCCCGAACGCCAACAAAATTGAAGTGATCATCGCGAACAACGATGCGATGGCGATGGGTGCGGTTGAAGCGCTGAAGGCGCACAACAAAACCAGCATTCCGGTATTTGGTGTAGACGCCCTGCCAGAAGCGCTGGCGCTGGTGAAATCCGGTGCGATGGCCGGTACCGTGCTGAACGATGCGGAAAACCAGGCGAAAGCTACGCTGGACATTGCTAACAACCTGGCCAATGGCAAAGAGCCAACCGCAGGTACCAACTTCAAGATGGATGGCAAAGTAGTACGCGTACCGTACGTACCGGTTGATAAAGAAAACCTGTCGCAGTTTGTGAAGTAATTCGTCCCGGGCGCGGCTTTTCTGCCGCGCCTTATTGCATCTGACCAACGCTTTTTTTAGCCAGGTAAATTATGGCCAGTGAGAATCCGACCACACAGCGAGAATATCTGCTGGAGATGACGAATGTCTCGAAATCATTTCCAGGGGTGAAAGCCTTAGATAATGTGAATTTAAAAGTGCGGCCGCACTCCGTCCATGCCTTAATGGGTGAAAACGGCGCCGGTAAATCCACTTTATTAAAATGCCTGTTTGGGATTTATAAAAAGGATACGGGGAGCATCCTGTTTCAGGGTGAGGAAATAGATTACAAATCCTCCAAAGAGGCGCTGGAAAATGGCGTTTCAATGGTGCATCAGGAATTAAACCTGGTGCTGCAGCGCAACGTGATGGACAACATGTGGCTGGGGCGCTATCCGCGCAAAGGTCCGTTTGTCGATCAGGATAAAATGTATCGTGATACCAAAGCGATCTTTGATGAATTAGATATTGATATCGATCCGCGCGATAAAGTCGCGACGCTTTCGGTATCACAAATGCAGATGATTGAAATCGCCAAGGCGTTTTCCTATGACGCGAAAATCGTCATTATGGATGAGCCCACGTCATCGCTGACCGAAAAAGAAGTTAACCACCTGTTCACCATTATCCGTAAGCTGAAAGATCGCGGCTGCGGTATTGTTTATATTTCGCATAAAATGGAAGAGATTTTCCAGCTGTGCGATGAGATCACCATTCTGCGTGACGGCCAGTGGATTGCCACTCAGCCGCTGGAAGGGCTGAACATGGACAAGATCATCGCCATGATGGTCGGCCGTTCGCTCAACCAGCGCTTCCCGGACAAAACTAACGTGCCGGGTGAAGTGATTCTGGAGGTGCGCAATCTGACCTCGCTGCGCCAGCCATCGATCCGTGATATCTCGTTTGATCTGCACAAAGGCGAGATTCTCGGGATTGCCGGCCTGGTGGGCGCCAAGCGTACTGACATTGTGGAAACCTTATTTGGTATCCGTGAGAAGTCGGGCGGCACCATTAAATTGCACGGTAAAGCGATTAATAACCACAGCGCCAACGAAGCCATCAACCATGGTTTTGCGCTGGTGACGGAAGAGCGGCGTTCCACCGGGATTTATGCCTACCTGGATATTGGTTTTAACTCGCTCATTTCTAATATCAAGAAATATAAATCCAGTATGGGTCTGCTGGATAATAAACGCATGAAAAGCGATACCCAGTGGGTCATTGATGCCATGCGGGTGAAAACGCCCGGCCATCATACCCAAATTGGATCGCTCTCCGGCGGTAATCAGCAAAAAGTCATTATTGGTCGCTGGTTATTGACGCAGCCGGAAATACTGATGCTTGATGAACCGACGCGCGGTATTGACGTCGGCGCTAAATTCGAGATTTATCAGCTGATCTCGGAGCTGGCGAAAAAAGAAAAGGGCATCATTATTATCTCTTCTGAAATGCCAGAGCTGCTGGGCATTACCGACCGTATTTTGGTAATGAGTAATGGTCAGGTAGCGGGCATTGTCGATACTAAAACGACCTCGCAGAATGAAATCCTGCGTTTAGCGTCATTACACCTTTAATGAAGCAAGGGCTTTAACATGAAAGCGACTACTAAAAAGAATGCGCTAACCTGGTTAAAAGAGGGCGGCATTTATGTTGTCCTGTTGGTACTGCTGGCGATTATTATTTTCCAGGATCCGACCTTTTTAAGCCTGATGAACCTGAGTAACATTCTGACTCAGTCATCGGTCCGTATTATTATCGCCCTCGGCGTAGCCGGTCTGATCGTGACCCAGGGCACTGACCTGTCGGCGGGTCGCCAGGTGGGTCTGGCGGCGGTGGTAGCGGCAACGCTGCTGCAGTCGATGGATAACGCCAACAAGGTGTTCCCGCATCTGGAAACCGTGCCAATTCCGCTGGTAATTCTGACCGTGTGCATCATCGGTGGCGTGATTGGTCTGGTTAACGGCGTGATCATCGCTTACCTGAAGGTGACGCCGTTTATCACCACGCTGGGCACCATGATCATCGTTTACGGCATCAACTCGCTGTACTACGACTTTGTGGGCGCTTCACCGATTGCCGGTTTTGACGCTGGCTTCTCGAAGTTTGCCCAGGGCTTCCTGCGCTTCGGCGACTTCAAGCTGTCGTTCATCACCTTCTACGCGATTATTGCCATCGTGTTCGTCTGGATCCTGTGGAATAAAACCCGCTTCGGCAAAAACATCTTTGCTATCGGCGGTAACCCGGAAGCGGCGAAAGTCTCTGGCGTTAACGTTCCGCTTAACCTGATCCTGGTGTATGCGCTGTCCGGCGTGTTCTATGCCTTCGGCGGGATGCTGGAAGCGGGCCGTATCGGCAGCGCCACTAACAACCTCGGCTTTATGTATGAGCTGGATGCGATTGCGGCCTGCGTGGTGGGCGGCGTGTCGTTCGCTGGCGGGGTAGGTACCGTCGCGGGTGTGGTGACCGGTGTGATCATCTTCACCGTCATCAACTACGGTCTGACCTACATCGGCGTGAACCCGTACTGGCAGTACATCATCAAGGGCGGCATCATCATCTTCGCCGTGGCGCTTGATTCACTGAAATACGCACGCAAAAAATAGCAGAGAACAAGGTCAACCATCAGGGCTGCGGCAACGCGGCCCTTTTTTATTTGTTTCGCTTCTGCTACTTCCGCAGCTTCTCTTCCAGCTCGAGCAACTGTTCCGGTGTGACCGCCGGGTAGCTCTGCGCATCTTCCGGCACTTCATGCACCGCCGGAATCGGCACCAGCGGGCCAAGGAAACGCGGCTCGCGCTTCATCAGATAGAGATCCGCCAGCGCACCGAGGCGCGCACCTACCTCGCGGAACCGCACCGACAGCATATTCTTGGGCGACGGCACGGCGTAGCACTGCGCCTGAATGCCAAGGTGCTGGGCGATATACAGTGCGCGTTCGCAATGGAAGCGCTGGGTAATGATGATGAAGTCGTTGGTGTCGAAGACTTTGCGCGTGCGCACAATCGAATCCAGCGTACGGAAACCGGCATAATCCAGCACGATGTCTGAGGGATCGACGCCGGCTTTGATTAAATCGCGTCGCATGGTCATCGGCTCGTTGTAGCTCTGCAGCGCATTATCGCCGCTCAGCAGCAGATAATTCACCTTGCCGCTGTTGTAAGCGTTGAGCGCGCCCTGAATGCGATACAGGTAATACTGATTGATGACGCCGGTGCGGTAATACTTGGCGGTGCCCAGCACCACGCCGACCTGACGATGCGGCAGCGAAGCGACATCTTCATAAATAAACGGCGCGGTTCGCCAGCTAATCCAGCGATCGAGGCCGAGCGCGGTCGCCATCACCAGTAAGATGATGATAAACAGAGCAAAGAAAACGCGTTTAAGTATGCGCACGGGCACTCGGTTGACGAAAATTCAGATGGGTCAAGGCTACTTGAGGCGGCACGGCTAAGCAAGTTTGTGCCGGTCGGCTGGCGTTTTTTTAAGCGCTGCCGCACCTGAAGCGTGCGGCAGCGTCGGTCTGCAATTAAATCGAGGTACGGCGATAGTGACGATACTGCGGCAGCCAGAAGTTGTTGTTGATGGCTTTCGACAGCACGTCCTCGGAGGTGACCACCGCCACGCCCGCCAGCTGCGCCGCTTTGCCCACTTCCATGGCGATCACTTTGGAGACGCCCTGGATGTCCTTAATCTCTGGCAGCACCGGACCTTCACCGTCGTTAACCAGCGGTGAGCAGTCAGCCAGCGCGCGGCTGGCGGTCATCAGCATCGAATCCGTTACGCGGGTGGCACCGGCAGCGATCACGCCGAGACCGATACCCGGGAAGATATAGGAGTTGTTGCACTGGGCAATCGGGTAGGTTTTGCCTTTCCAGGTGACCGGTGCAAACGGGCTGCCGGTGGCGACCAGCGCGTCACCGTCGGTCCAGGCGATGATATCTGCCGGGGTCGCTTCCACGCGTGAGGTCGGGTTCGAGAGCGGCATCACGATCGGGCGTTTGCAGTGCTTGTGCATCTCGCGAATGATCTCTTCGGTGAACAGTCCCGGCTGGCCGGAAACGCCGATCAGGATATCCGGCCGGGCATTGCGCACCACGTCGAGCAGTGAAATCGAATCGCTGGTCACGTCCCAGTCTTTCAGATTGTCGCTCTTCTGCACCAGCTTGCTCTGGAAATCGAGCAGGTTAGGCAATTTGTCAGTGAGCAGGCCGAAACGGTCTACCATCATCACGCGCGCGCGCGCTTCATCATCGCTCAGGCCTTCGGATTTCATCTGTGCGACGATCTGCTCGGCAATACCGCAGCCGGCGGAACCGGCACCGAGGAACACCACTTTCTGCTCGCACAGACGGCTGCCTGCAGCGCGGCTGGCGGCGATCAGCGTGCCCACCGTGACAGCGGCCGTGCCCTGAATATCGTCATTGAAGCAGCAGATCTCATCGCGGTAACGCTCCAGCAGCGGCATGGCGTTTTTCTGCGCGAAATCTTCAAACTGCAGTAGCACGTTTGGCCAGCGGCGCTTCACCGCCTGAATGAATTCATCAACGAAGGCTTCATACTCTTCGCCGGTGATGCGCGGATGGCGCCAGCCCATGTAGAGCGGATCGTTCAGCAGTTGCTGATTATTGGTGCCGACATCCAGCACCACCGGCAGGGTGTAGGCCGGGCTGATGCCACCACACGCGGTGTACAGCGACAGCTTACCGATAGGAATGCCCATGCCGCCAATGCCCAGGTCGCCGAGGCCGAGAATACGCTCGCCGTCGGTGACCACGATGACTTTGACATTCTGCTTGGTGGCGTTTTGCAGCATGTCTTCAATGCGGTCGCGGTTGTTGTAGGAGATAAACACCCCGCGCGCGCGACGATAAATTTCTGAAAAGTGCTCGCAGGCCGCGCCAACCGTTGGGGTGTAGATGATCGGCATCATCTCTTCCAGGTGGTTGTCCAGCAGGCGATAGAATAGCGTTTCGTTGGTGTCCTGGATGTTGCGCAGGTAGACGTGCTTGTCGTTATTGTTTTTGAAGTCCAGGAACTGACGCCAGGCGCGCTCGGCCTGCTCTTCGATGGTTTCTACGGCGTCTGGCAGCAGGCCATTGAGGTTAAATTCGTTACGTTCTTCCAGCGAGAAGGCGCTGCCTTTGTTCAACAGCGGAAATTCCAGCAGGATCGGACCCGCGTAAGGAATATACAGCGGACGTTTACTTTCGTACTCGAGTTCCATGCAGTGTTTGCTCCGGTTGCAGTGTTTTCTGACGTGTCGCCAGCAAGAAGGTAACGCCAGACCCGTTTATTGTGAAGTTCTGGCGCCCGATCCTATGAAAATTCCTGCAGATGTACAGCTTTTGTTAATAGAAGGTCACAAAAGCGGTAAAAGGATCACTAAACTGTTGGTTTCGAAACTAAAGTAACTGAGAAATTGCTGCAGCCGAGCGCGGCGAGGGTGGTGCGCGTGGCATCAAACTGGCTCAGCGTGGCGTCGGCGCTTTCTGCCAGCACCGCCTGCTGAATCTCCTCCAGCGCTTCGTTGTGCATATTCATCAGAATCAGCGCGGCCTGTAATGGCGGCAGGCTCGGGTTGAAAGCGGCATTTTCGGCATAGCGCCCGGGGTAAATCTGGCCGCTGCGGCTCTGCAACGCCACGCCGCTATAACTCTGGCTGTAGGGTGCATGGCTGTGGCTGGCGGCATCAATCGCGGCCTGCTGCAGCGCATCGCCCTGCGGCAGGAAACCGTGGTCGACGGGGGTCAGCAGCCGTTCGCTGATATTGAGATCGGCCGGGCCAAAGGCGTCCGGTAAATAGTCGGCCAGCGTGCTGACCGCGCGGCCCGGCAGGCTGATGCGAATCGCCGTACCGCTATTGAGTTCATTCATAAACTGGCGGCAGTGCCCGCACGGCGTGTAGTTGACGGTAATGGTCGCCAGCTGCGCTTCGCCCCGCAGCCAGGCATGCGTGACTGCGCTCTGCTCGGCGTGGACCGTTTGCTGCAGCGGCGCATGTAAAAACTCCATGTTGGCACCGAAGTACCAGTGGCCACTGATGCCGCGCGCAATAGCGCCCACGTTAAAGTGCGAAACCGGTGCCACGGCACAACAGGCGGCAATCGGCAGCAGTGCGAGTGCCAGCGCATCATCATCCAGACCGGTTGCCTGTTGCAGCTGAGTCACCTCCTGCGGTCGCAGCACGCCGTGAAAATCAGCGGCGTCCAGCAGCGGCTGAAGCGCGCTCTGCAGCGCAGCGGGCAGGGCAGAGAAAGCGGAAGTGAATCGTGCATGCATGATGTTATGGCCTCATTAACTCGTCAGCGGCGAAGCGCCGCCTCAAGGTTTATATGTGATCCATGTCGCTATGACAATGCAAGCTGATTGGCTTGTTTCAACTTTGCGAGATCTCTCGCAAGTTTTACCCCAGCAAGCGCATCAGCAAAGGAAAAATGAAGGGCGCCAGTAACGAGGTAATGATGCCGCAGATTACCAGCGCCAGTGAGCTGAAGGCGCCTTCCTGATAGTCAATCTCTGCGGCGCGTGCGGTGCCGAGCGCGTGTGACGCGTTGCCAATCGCCAGCCCGCGTGATGACTTGCTGCGCACTTTAAACAGATTCAGCAGCATGTGACCAAACACCGCGCCCAACACGCCAGCAATCAACACGCAAATGGCGCTGATGGCCGGAATACCGTGTAGCGAGCCCGATACTGCCATGGCGATGGGCGTGGTCACTGACTTCGGCAGGATGGTGGCTGCGATTTCCGGCGTCGCCCCCATCCACAGCGCGATCGCCGTGCCGGACACCATGGCGGTAATGCTGCCGATAAAACAGACGCTGATGATGGTTTTCCAGCGCGCGCGAATCTGGTGCATCTGCTCATACAGCGGCAGCGCCAGCGCCACCACGGCGGGCTGCAGCAGCTGATTAAGCAGCGCGCTGCCGGCGAAATAGCGCGCGTAGGGCAGGTGCGTCAGCAGCAGCAGTGGAATAATGATCGCCATGGCTACCAGCAGCGGGTTGACGATGGAGAGGTTGATTCTGGCTGCCAGACGGCGTGCCAGCAGATACGCCACCACGGTAAGCGGCAGTGACCACCAGGCGTCACTCATGGCCAGACTCCTTCGGACGCTGCAGGCGCTCGGCGCTCAGGCCGACAATCAGCAACACCAGCAGGGTGCTGACCATGCAGGAGACGACAATCGGGCCAAACTGTGCGCTGAGGATATCGGTGTAGCCCATCACGCCAACGCTGATCGGCACAAACAGCAGCGCCATGTAGCGGATCAACAGCTGACAGCCGGGTTTTACCCACGTTACCGGGATAATCTGCAGCGCCAGCAGGGCAAACAGCAACAGCATGCCAAGGATGCTGCCGGGAATGGTAAATGGCAGCAGGGCGGCAAGGCCGTTGCCGGCATACAGCGCGGCATAAACGATGGCAAAGGCGCGCAGATAGCGCCAGCAGGCAGATAGCACGGTGGGCATGTCAGGCTCCTGTTTTCGTGGCGCTTCATCATACGCATTAAGCGCTTAGCGTGCTAGCGATCACACTGGAATGCAGATTCAGGATTTCAACACCTTTGCTTTGAAGCTGAGCAAAGCGGCGTAAGCTGGTGGCCAGAGCGAAGGAGCAGCGATGAACCACACCGTGCAACCGCAGCGCGCGCTGCGAAAGGCGATGCCGCAAGCGGAGCAAAAACTATGGCGCTATTTACGCAACAGAAATGTGTGTGGCGCGAAGTTTCGCCGCCAGCATCCTGTTGGAGGGTATATCGTTGATTTTGCCTGCGTTGAGCGATCGCTGATCGTGGAACTGGATGGTGGACAGCACAATGCGCCTGAAGATCAGGCTTACGATGCCCGGCGCACGGCGTATTTACAGCGCTGCGGCTGGCGCGTAATTCGCTTCTGGAATCATCAGGTGTTTAATGAGTTTGAGGCGGTGATGGCGGAGATTTATCGCTGTCTGATGCTGGCGCGATGAGCGCGGTGCGGTTTTCCCCTCACCCCAGCCCTCTCCCGCAGGCGGGAGAGGGGGTAGTCTTATGCGGTGTTTTGCTATGTGCAGGTTTGATACATGGGTAACAACGTGCGCTGTTCGGCCCTTTCAATGCGGGAGAATGAGACAAGCGAACGAGGTGCAGGCCTGGCTCTATACCCAAACCCCGCACTCAGCGGTTCCCTCTCCCGCAGGCGGGAGAGGAGGTAGTCTTGTGCGGGGTTTTGCTATGTGCAGGCATGGCTCTGAACCCAAACCCCGCACTCAGCAGTTCCCTCTCCCGTAAGCGGGAGAGGGTTAGGGTGAGGGCCAGCGCGCACCACCCCTTACTTCACCGGCATACCCGGCTGGGCACCGCTATCCACTGACAGCACAAACAGATCTTTGCCGCCAGGGCCGGCAGACAGCACCATGCCTTCGGACACGCCGAAACGCATTTTGCGCGGCGCCAGGTTAGCGACGATGATGGTCATCTTGCCCACCAGCACCGACGGATCCGGATAAGCGGCGCGAATGCCAGAGAAAATCTGGCGCTTCTCGCCACCCAGATCCAGCTGCAGACGCAGTAGCTTATCGGAACCTTCTACCAGCTCAGCCTGCTCGATCAGCGCTACGCGCATGTCGACTTTGGCGAAGTCATCAATGGTGATGGTCTCGCCAATCGGTGCATCGGCCAGCGGACCGCTTGCCGCCGGCTGGTTCGCCGCCGCTGCGTCCTCTTTCGAAGCCGCAATCAGCGCCTCCACTTTTGCCATCTCAATACGACCATACAGCGCTTTAAACGGCGCTACGCTGTGGTTGAGCAGCGGCTGCGCAATGCCATCCCAGCTCAGTTCGCTTTGCAGGAAGGCTTCTGTGCGCTCGCTCAGCGACGGCAGCACCGGCTTCAGCCAGGTCATCAGCACGCGGAACAGGTTGATGCCCATGGAGCAAATCGCCTGCAGGTCGGCATCGCGGCCTTCCTGTTTCGCCACCACCCACGGTGCCTGCTCGTCAACGTAGCGGTTGGCCAGGTCGGCCAGCGCCATGATCTCGCGGATCGCACGGTTGTACTCGCGGCTGTCCCAGGCTTCACCAATCTTCTCTGACGCATCAACAAAGGTCTGATACAGCGCCGGATCCGCCAGTTCGCTTGCCAGCTGGCCGTTAAAGCGTTTGGTGATAAAGCCGGCGTTGCGCGAAGCGAGGTTCACCACTTTATTAACGATGTCAGCGTTCACGCGCTGAACGAAATCTTCCAGATTAAGGTCAATATCGTCGATGCGCGAAGAGAGCTTGGCCGCGTAATAGTAGCGCAGGCTGTCGGCATCGAGGTGCTGCAGCCAGGTGCTGGCTTTGATGAAGGTGCCGCGCGATTTCGACATCTTCGCGCCGTTCACCGTGACATAACCATGCACAAACAGGTTGGTCGGCTTGCGGAAATTGCTGCCTTCCAGCATCGCTGGCCAGAACAGGCTATGGAAATAGACGATGTCTTTGCCGATGAAGTGATACAGCTCGGTGCTGGAATCTTTCTTCCAGAACTCGTCGAAATCGATGTCGCCGCGTTTGTCGCACAGGTTCTTGAACGACCCAATGTAGCCGATGGGCGCATCCAGCCAGACGTAGAAGTATTTGCCCGGAGCACCAGGGATTTCGAAGCCGAAGTACGGCGCATCGCGGGAGATATCCCACTGTTGCAGACCGGCTTCAAACCACTCCTGCATCTTGTTTGCCACCTGCTCCTGCAGCGCGCCGGAGCGCGTCCACGCCTGCAGCATCGCGCTGAAGGACGGCAGATCGAAGAAGAAGTGTTCAGAATCGCGCATCACCGGCGTCGCACCTGACACCACCGATTTCGGCTCAATCAGCTCGGTCGGGCTGTAGGTCGCGCCGCACACTTCGCAGTTATCGCCGTACTGATCGGGCGATTTACATTTCGGACAGGTGCCTTTGACGAAGCGGTCAGGCAGGAACATGCCTTTTTCCGGATCGTACAGCTGCGAAATGGTGCGGTTTTTAATGAAACCGTTCTCTTTCAGGCGCGTGTAAATCAGCTCAGACAGCTGGCGGTTTTCGTCGCCGTGCGTGGAGTGATAATTGTCATAGCTGATGTTGAAACCTGCGAAATCGGTCTCATGCTCCTGCTTCATTTCCGCAATCATCTGCTCCGGCGCGATACCCAGCTGCTGGGCTTTCAGCATGATCGGCGTGCCGTGGGCGTCGTCCGCACAGATGAAGAACACCTGATTGCCACGCATTCGCTGGTAACGGACCCACACGTCAGCCTGAATGTGTTCAAGCATGTGACCTAAGTGGATAGAGCCGTTTGCGTACGGCAGGGCGCACGTTACCAGTAGTTTTTTAGCGACTTGAGTCATAATTTGCGTAGCATTCCGTGAATAAAAAATCGGGCTTAGATGTTAACCGAAGCACCCTCTGGCGTAAACACAGCAGCTCGGCCACGTCACTTTTAGCGCCTATCTGATATGATTGATGGCACACCGCCATCGTCTGGCGTCATGACTAAATAAGGAGTTGGGATGACCGCACAATCCCGGGACCATCATTCACCTGAAGCGTTGCGCGCCGTGGTTATCGGCGTGCTGAGCGAGTTTGAGCATCCGACGCTGCAACACAATCTGACTACCCTCAAAGCGCTGCGTCACGTGGCGCTGCTCGACGACAAGCTGCACATTGAACTGGTGATGCCATTTGCCTGGGCCAGCGCATTTGAAGCGCTGAAAGCCCAGACCAGTGCAGAACTGCTGCGCCTGACCAACACGCGCGCCATCGACTGGCGGCTGCGTCATGACATTGCCACCCTGAAACGCGTGAAAAATCAGCCGGGCGTCAACGGCGTGAAAAACATCGTCGCCGTTAGCTCCGGTAAAGGTGGCGTGGGCAAATCCAGCACCGCCGTGAATATGGCGCTGGCGCTGGCGGCCGAAGGCGCGCGCGTCGGTATTCTTGATGCGGATATTTACGGTCCGTCGATCCCGGACATGCTCGGCACCGAAAAGCAGCGTCCCACCTCGCCGGATGGCACGCACATGGCACCGATCATGGCGCACGGTCTGGCAACTAACTCTATCGGCTATCTGGTCACCGACGATAACGCCATGGTGTGGCGCGGACCGATGGCCAGCAAGGCGCTGATGCAGCTGCTGAACGAAACGCTGTGGCCGGATCTCGATTACCTGATTCTGGATATGCCGCCGGGCACCGGTGACATTCAGCTGACGCTGGCGCAGAACGTGCCGGTTACCGGCGCGCTGGTGGTGACCACGCCGCAGGACATTGCGCTGATTGATGCACGCAAGGGCATGGTGATGTTCGAAAAAGTCAGCGTGCCGGTGCTGGGCGTGGTGGAAAATATGAGTATGCACATCTGCAGCGAATGCGGCCATCACGAGCCAATCTTTGGTACCGGCGGTGCGCAGAAGCTGGCTGAGGATTATCACACCCGCCTGCTGGCTCAGCTACCGCTGCACATTAATCTGCGCGAAGATCTCGACGACGGTGAACCGACCGTGATTCGCCGTCCGGAGAGTGAATTCACCGCGCTGTATCGTGAACTTGCGGGCCGGGTTGCCGCCCAGCTTTACTGGCAGGGTGAAGTGATTCCGGGCGACATCGCCTTCCGCGCGGTTTAAGTCTTAGCTGCCGCTGGTGCGCGACGCCAGCGGCAGGTGCATCAACACGTACTGGCCCTGTTCGCTCTCTCCCAGCGCTTCGCGCTGCCAGCCGTGCTGCTGATAAAACTGCAGCGCCGCTTCGTTCTGTAGCAGACATTTCAGCGCGCCGGTGGAGGTAAAACGCTGCTGCACCGCGTTCAGTAGCGCACTGCCGACGCCCTGGCCCTGAAAGGCCGGATCGACATACAAACTGTGCAAAAAATTATCGTTATCCATCACGCCGGCAAAGCCTGCACGGTGGCCGTCGATCTCCGCTACCAGTACCGTTTCACCGGGGATAATCGCGTCGAAATCTTCCAGCTGCCAGTCGTCGCCGGCCAGCCATGTCCAGTTATGACGGCGCGCCGCGAGATACAGCGTGCGTAGAAAAGGGCGGTCGGCTTCTTCAAAAAGACGAATTTTCACTTCCAGACTCCATGACGAGTAAGCGGGCACGTTTTTTAGCGGCGTTGCGCACGCAGTTGAATCGTGCAGCAAAGATGATTGAATGTTTATAAAAAAATAGCAGTTGCCGCGCGCAAAGATGAAGTCTGTTAACTCTGCGGCTTTTCTGTGTAGAATGCCGCGGCAAGCCGCATCAAATCTGGCGTCGGCACTTTGATAGCTTTTGATTATCTGATTGATAACGTCTGCATATTAGAAGTTGGCCCGAAAATTATGTAGCCTGCATCACATCTTTTTAACGGAGGTCACCCATGTCTATCATCAATACCAAAATCAAACCGTTCAAAAACGCTGCATTCAAAAACGGCGAATTCATCGACGTAACCGAGAAAGACGTTGAAGGTAAATGGAGTGTTTTCTTCTTCTACCCGGCTGACTTCACCTTTGTATGCCCGACTGAACTGGGTGACGTGGCAGACCACTACGAAGAGTTCCAGAAACTGGGCGTAGACATCTACTCCGTTTCAACTGACACGCACTTTACCCACAAAGCCTGGCACGGTTCTTCAGACACCATCGCGAAAATCCAGTACGCGATGATCGGCGACCCGACCGGTGCTCTGACCCGTAACTTCGAAATCATGCGTGAAGCAGAAGGTCTGGCTGACCGCGGTACCTTCATCGTTGACCCGGAAGGCATCATCCAGGCCATCGAAATCACTGCAGAAGGCATCGGCCGTGACGCGTCTGACCTGCTGCGTAAAGTAAAAGCGGCTCAGTATGTGGCTTCTCACCCAGGTGAAGTTTGCCCGGCTAAATGGAAAGAAGGCGACGCAACGCTGGCTCCATCACTGGACCTGGTTGGCAAAATCTAAGTCACCTAAGCCCTTTGATCTTTCTTCCATCGGGTGCTGCGGCACCCGATTTTCTTCACAGGAACTCACTATGCTCGACACCAATTTAAAAACCCAGCTCAAGGCCTACCTTGAGAAACTAACGAAACCGGTTGAGTTGATTGCCACACTGGACGATGGCGCAAAATCCGCAGAGATCCGTACTCTGCTGACCGATATCGCGAGTCTGTCTGATAAAGTCAGCTTCCGTGAAGAGAACGATCAACCGGTACGTAAGCCATCATTCCTGATTACTAACCCAGGCAGCCACAGCGGTCCGCGCTTTGCCGGTTCGCCAATGGGCCACGAATTTACTTCACTGGTGCTGGCTCTGCTGCAGACCGGTGGACATCCGTCGAAAGAGGCACAAAGCCTGCTGGATCAGGTTGTTGCGCTGGACAGCGACCTGCATTTCGAAACCTATTACTCTCTGTCATGCCACAACTGTCCTGACGTGGTACAGGCGCTGAACCTGATGGCGGTGCTCAACCCGCGCATCCGTCATACCGCCATCGACGGTGGCATGTTCCAGAACGAGATCACCGAACGCAACGTCATGGGCGTGCCGGCGGTTTACCTCAACGGTAAAGAGTTCGGTCAGGGTCGCATGAGCCTGGCAGAAATCGTCGGTAAGGTAGACACCAACGCGGATAAGCGTGCGGCTGAAGAGCTGAACAAGCGTGACGCCTATGAAGTGCTGATCGTCGGCAGCGGCCCAGCGGGCGCTGCGGCGGCCATCTACTCGGCGCGTAAAGGCATCCGTACCGGCCTGATGGGCGAGCGCTTTGGCGGCCAGGTGCTGGATACCGTTGACATTGAAAACTACATCTCCGTGCCGAAAACCGAAGGGGCCAAGCTCGCCGGTTCTCTGCGTGCGCACGTTGATGACTATGACGTTGACGTGATTGATACCCAGAGCGCCATCAAGCTGATTCCGGCAGCGAAAGAGGGCGGCCTGCACGCCATCGAAACCGCTTCCGGCGCAGTGCTGAAATCACGCAGCATCATCATTGCTACCGGCGCACGCTGGCGCAACATGGGCGTTCCGGGCGAAGAGCAGTATCGCACCAAAGGTGTAACCTACTGCCCGCACTGTGACGGCCCGCTGTTTAAAGGCAAACGCACGGCGGTGATCGGCGGCGGTAACTCCGGCGTTGAAGCGGCCATCGACCTGGCCGGTATTGTCGAGCACGTTACGCTGCTGGAGTTCGCCAGCGAAATGCGCGCCGATAAAGTGCTGCAGGATAAACTGCGCAGCCTGAAAAATGTCGATGTGATCCTCAACGCGCAGACCACCGAAGTAAAAGGCGACGGCAGTAAAGTTACCGGTCTGACCTACATCGACCGCAATAACCAGACCAGCCACGAACTGGCGCTGAGCGGTATCTTCGTCCAGATTGGTCTGCTGCCTAACACCAACTGGCTGGAAGGCGCGGTAGAGCGCAACCGCATGGGCGAGATCCTGATCGACGCCAAAGGCGAAACCAGCCTGAAAGGCGTATTTGCCGCCGGCGACTGCACCACGGTGCCGTACAAGCAGATCATCATTGCCAGCGGGGAAGGGGCCAAAGCGTCACTGAGCGCGTTTGATTACCTGATCCGCACCAAACCGGCTGAATAAGTTTTGCGATAGCCACGCAAGCGCCCTGCAACCTATGTTGCGGGGCTTTTTTTTATCCCAGCCAGCGACGTGCCTGTTCATCGCTGATATCGCGATAATAAATTTTATGGATGCGCTCGCCGCAGCGTTTGCATTCGGCTTCGAGGTACGTGGAGTACCGGTAACGGCCGCCGGGGGCAACGGCGCCTTGACGGGAAATGGTGATATTGTGCCAGTGATGCGCGTGCGGAAGAAAACTGAATAAAGTCATTAGCGATTCCGGGTGAAGGTGAAACAGCGGTCTTCAAATCCGGAAGGGAATTAGGCCGCGTTATGCCGCCGGCCGGTTTGATATTAATCAAGTTGCGCGCTTTCTTCTGTTTATTTCCCGCCTACTGCCCCGGCAGATTAAATTAACTATCCTGATGAATTTTAGGGCTTTTGGGAAAATTGATCTCCGTCGATTTGTTTATATTTTCCTGATGATCAAAAAATCATGAAAATTGATGGCGCACGTATTTTTGCTCATCGTTGTCCGGCAAAAAAAGCGCACCCGCCGCAGGATTTACAACTTTAAGCTGACCCTTTATGCTGTGAAGGCACGTCTGACACGGACATGCATGACTCGGGGTGCCCTTCTTTGTGAAGGCTGAGAAATACCCGTAATACCTGATCTGGATAATGCCAGCGTAGGGAAGTCAGATGCCTGACCGCATTCGCCTTCCTGATTGCCGGTTGGGAGCCTTATGACACAGCCTGACCCTCTTTCCCCGGCGCAACTCGCGCACTCTCTGCAACTGCTGCGGCAGCAGGCACCGCTGGTGCACTGTATGACCAACGACGTGGTGCAAACTTTTACCGCCAACGTGCTGCTGGCACTGCAGGCTTCGCCCGCGATGGTGATTGATGGCGATGAAGCGGCGCAGTTTGCCGGTTTCGCCGATGCGCTGCTGATCAACGTCGGTACCTTAACCCGCGAGCGTCGTGATGCGATGCTGGCGGCGGTACAGGCCGCTAACCAGGCCGGTACGCCGTGGACACTCGATCCGGTGGCGGTAGGCGCGCTAACCCTGCGTACGGAATTCTGTCAGCAGCTGCTGAGCCTGCGACCGGCGGCCATTCGCGGTAACGCTTCAGAGATTCTCGCCTTAGCCCACCAGGCCACGGGCGGACGCGGTGTGGATAGCGTGCATCAGGCCGATGCTGCACTGAACGCCGCGCAGCAGCTGGCGCAACGCTGCACGACTATCGTTGCGGTAACCGGCGAAGTCGATTACGTCACCGATGGCCGCCAGACGCTGGCAATTCCCGGCGGCAGCCCGCTGATGACGCGCGTGGTCGGCACCGGTTGTGCGCTATCCGCCGTCGTCGCGGCGTGCAGCAGCCTGCCGGGCGAGCGCATCCAGCACGTGGCAGCGGCCTGCCGCGTAATGTCACTGGCGGGAGAGCAGGCCGCGCGCAGCGTGGCAGGGCCCGGCAGCTTCGTCGCCGCTTTTCTCGATGCGCTCTGGACGCTGGAGGTGGCGGCATGAAACGCATTAATGCCCTGACTATTGCCGGCACCGATCCCAGCGGCGGCGCAGGTATCCAGGCCGATCTGAAAGCCTTTTCCGCGCTCGGCGCGTACGGCACCAGCGTGATTACCGCGCTGGTGGCACAGAACACCCGCGGCGTGCAGTCGGTGTATCGCATCGAACCGGCATTTGTCGCGGCGCAACTCGACTCGGTGCTGGACGACGTGCGCATTGACGCTGCGAAAATCGGTATGCTGGCGGAGACGGCGATTGTTGAGGTGGTGGCAGAGAAGCTGAAACGCGCCAGCCTGCCGTTTGTGGTGCTGGATACGGTGATGATTGCCAAAAGCGGCGATGCGCTGCTGTCGCCCGATGCGGTAGCCAGCATTCGTGAACGGCTGCTGCCGCAGGTATCGCTGATCACACCCAACCTGCCGGAAGCCGCGGCGCTGCTGGGTTGCCGCATGGCGCAGGACGAGGCGAGTATGCTGCAGCAGGGCGATGCGCTGCTGGAACTGGGCTGCGAAGCGGTGCTGATGAAGGGCGGTCATCTCAGCGATGCGGAAAGCCCGGACTGGCTGATCACCCGTGCCGGCCGCCAGCGCTTTACCGCGCCGCGGGTTAACACCCGTCATACGCACGGCACTGGCTGTACGCTGTCGGCGGCGCTGGCGGCATTGCGACCGCGCCATGCGGACTGGGCGGGCACCGTAGCGGAGGCCAAGGCCTGGCTGCAGCAGGCGCTACTGCACGCCGATTCGCTGGAGGTCGGCCACGGCATTGGGCCGGTGCATCATTTTCATCAGTGGTGGTAGGGCGTAACGCCAGATTGCCGTTTTTTCACTGCGTATCCGTCTGAAAAATGGAGTCAGCAATTTGCCAGCCTGGTGCGTTTCGGTCCAGGCTGTGGGGGCGAATCGGCAGGTGCCGGTTCTTTTCCAGCCATTTATCAGGAGCGAACATGACGGACATCGTACAGTTATTGGGTAAAGAGGCGGATACGCTTCTTCAACATCGCTGCATGACCATTCCAGCGGACAGCCTTTATTTGCCGGGCGCGGATTATGTCGATCGCGTGATGATTGATAACAATCGTTCTCCTGCGGTACTGCGCAATATGCAGACGCTCTACAACACCGGCCGTCTGGCGGGTACCGGCTATCTGTCGATTCTGCCGGTGGATCAGGGCGTGGAACACTCTGCTGGCGCCTCGTTCGCCGCCAATCCGGCCTATTTCGACCCGAAGAATATCGTCGAGCTGGCGATTGAAGCCGGCTGTAACTGTGTGGCGTCGACCTATGGCGTGCTGGCCTCCGTGTCACGTCGCTACGCGCACCGCATTCCGTTTATGGTCAAGCTGAACCATAACGAAACCCTGAGCTATCCCACGCAGTATGACCAGACGCTGTACGCCAGCGTCGAGCAGGCATTCAACATGGGCGCGGTTGCGGTCGGCGCCACCATTTATTTTGGTTCTGAGCAGTCGCGCCGGCAGATCGAGGAAATTGCAGCGGCCTTCGAGCGCGCGCACGAGCTGGGCATGGTGACGGTGCTGTGGGCCTATCTGCGCAACAACGATTTCAAGAAGGATGGGGTGGATTATCACGCCAGCGCCGATTTAACCGGTCAGGCTAACCATCTGGCGGCCACCATTGGTGCCGACATTGTGAAGCAGAAAATGGCGGAGAATAACGGCGGTTATAACGCGGTGAAGTTTGGCCACACCGATGAGCGCGTGTACAGCAAGCTGACCAGTGAGAATCCGATCGATCTGGTGCGCTACCAGCTGGCCAACTGCTATATGGGCCGCGCCGGGCTGATTAACTCCGGCGGTGCTTCAGCCGGTGCGACCGATGTGGCGGAGTCGGTGCGTACGGCGGTAATCAATAAACGCGCCGGCGGCATGGGGCTGATTCTCGGGCGCAAGGCGTTTAAGAAGTCGCTGAAAGAGGGCGTGGCGCTGATTAATGCAGTGCAGGATGTGTATCTGGCGAAGGATGTGACGATTGCCTGATGGTGTGAGGTGCGTTTTTCCCCTCACCCTTACCCTCACCCTAACCCTCTCCCGCAGGCGGGAGAGGGGACAGAAATGTGCGGTTTTTCAGAGTTAATTATTGAAGACTAGCTGGAACAGCTCCCTCTCCCGGTGGGAGAGGGCCGGGGTGAGGGCATCAAACCGCACCGCATCACACCCCACCGCAAGCTCACCCCACAGCACTACGGCCCTTCAAACCATTCGCTGTTGCGCTCGGCAATCGGCGTGATGGTCAGAATCATCTCCTGCAGGTGTCGCCGCATCGCCTTCTCCGCCGCATCGGCATCCTTCGCTTTCAGCGCGGCAAAAATCTCTTCGTGCTGCTGAATCAGGCTCTCCGGCGGTGACACTTCGCTCAGCGTCAGAAAGCGCACGCGGTCCATCGTCGCTTTAATGTTCTCCACCGTCTCCCACGCCAGCAGGCAGTCAATGCCTTCGGCAATCAACCGGTGAAACTCATCATCGAGCGCCAGAAACGCCTGGCTGTCGTGGCGTTCCGCTGCCAGTCGCTGCAGCTGCAGATTGTGTTCCAGCGCCATCAGTCCGGTGGCAGCGATCTCCAGCGCGGCGCGGCGAACCACGGCGATCTCCACCGCTTCACGGATGAAACGGCCATCGGCCACGCGCTGGGCGGAGATTTTGCGCACGAAGGTGCCGCGCTGCGGCAGGACCTGCACCAGGCCGGCTTCCGCCAGTTTGATAAAGGCTTCCCGCACCGGTTGCCGCGACACGTTGAAGCGCGCCGACACTTCTTTCTCCGACAGCAACGAGCCCGGATGGATCACGCAGGTCACGATATCCTTCCGCAGATAGCGATAAATCTGCTGATTTACCGGTTCGCTGGTGGTTATGGTATAGGCAATCGACATGCAGCAATATCCGTATTACGGCTGGCCGCCGCCAGCCCGATGAGAAAGCGTCAGTCTAATCAGCACGCTGCGTCTGCGCTACACATTTGTGCAGGCGGCTTAGCCTTCTGTGACCAGCGCCTGCACTGTGGCGCGTGCACCGGTAAGCCGCAGCTGCTGATACAGCTCAGTAAGCCGCGTAACAAACACCGTGTGATAACGTAAGTCGTCGCCGAACACCGCCTGCAGGCGCAGTAAGGCTTCAACGCGCTGCGGGCCATCCTCGCTATTGGCAACAATGCTGGCCAGCTGCGCGCTGAGCGGATCGCGAACCTCAATCGCCGCGCCCTGCTCATCGACGCCGCTGATATAGCGCATCCAGCTTGCTACGCCCAGCAGCAGATAATCACAGGCCGTCCCGTTACGCAGATGCCAGCGCACGCTATCCAGCAGGCGCTGTGGCAGCTTCTGCGTGCCGTCGGTGGCGATTTGATAAGTGCGATGTTTAATCGCCCGGTTTTCGTAACGGGCGATCAGCGAGTCGGCATAGGCGACCAAATCGACATCCTGCGTGCGCAGCGTGGGTGCCTGATCCTGCAGCATCAGCGCGCGCGCAGCCTGACGAAAATTGGCATCGGCCATGCAATCGCTGATGTGCTGATACCCGGCCAGATAGCCGAGATAAGCCAGGAACGAGTGGCTGCCGTTGAGCATGCGCAGCTTCATCTCTTCGTACGGCAGCACATCACGCACCAGCTCCGCACCGGCCTGTTCCCACGCCGGGCGGCCGCTGACGAAGTTATCTTCAATTACCCACTGGAAAAAAGTTTCGGCCTCCACCGCCACCGGATCGCGACTGCCCAGCCGCGCTTCCAGCGTCGCGAAAGCCTCATCGGTCATCGCCGGTACGATGCGATCCACCATGGTTGAGGGAAAGGTGAGGTGGGTCTGAATGTAATCCGCCAGCGCCGGGCTGCGACGCTGCGCCAGCTGGATTATCACATTGCGCGTAACGTGGCCGTTCTCCGGCATGTTGTCACACGACATCACGCTGAACGGCGGCAGATCGCGCTGGCGACGGCGTTCAATCGCCGCCAGGATCACGCCGGGCAGCGAGCGCGGCGCGTTAGGATTCGCCACATCGTGCATGATGTCCGGATGCGTCAGGTCGAGCTGGCCGCTCGACGGCAGCGAACAGTAGCCTTTTTCCGTGACCGTCATCGACACGATGGCGATTTCCGGCTGGCTCATCGCTTCAATCACCGCCTCAATACCGTCACTTTTCGCGTGCAGCGCCTGGGTAATTACGCCAACAATGCGCGTGTGCAGGCTGTCGTCGGCCATTTCGGTCACGCTGTACAGCAAATCCTGCTGGCGCAGAGCGGCGATCAGCGCGCCACTGTTGAGATTCACTTCGCAGTAGCCCCAGTCGCTGCCGTGCTGCGCCAGTTGGTCAGTGGCCAGCGCCTGATGCGCGCGGTGAAAGGCACCAAAACCGATATGCACCATGCGGGTTTTCAGCTGGCTGCGGTCGTAACGGGGGCGCTGTACGTCAGCGGGAAGGCGATCGGGTTGTAACATGCATAATCCTTGTGGCAAACGGGGCGCGCGGCGCCCCGGCAGAGTCATTCGATTAAACGGAAACCGGTTTGTCGCTGGCTTTCGGGCTGCGAATTACAAACAGCACCAGCAGCGCGCCAAGGGCCGCCACCACACCCGCCAGCACAAAGGCGCTGTCAAATTTGCCGGTGTGCTGCACGATGAAGCCGGTAACGATCGGGCCGATAATGCCGGACAGGCTGCCAATCAGGTGGATAAAGCCGCTGATGCTGCCGACGCGGCTCTTGTGCACCACATCCTGAATAATCGCCCAGTAAATGGCACCGGTGATGTAGAGGAAGAAGATGGAGACCGACATCATGATCACCGCCGAATTCACCTCTTTGATGGTGCCCGCCAGCGCCACACATATCGCTGCCGCCAGCAGCGACACTACTAACACAATCTTGCGCGATAGCAGCAGCTTACCGGTGATATTAAAGATTTTATCGGAAATCCAGCCGCCCAGCGCCAGGCCAACGAAGCCGACAATCCACGGGATCATGGTAGTGATGCTCATGGCCTTGATATCCAGCCCGTGCGCCTGCACCAGATAGGCCGGGAACCAGCTCAGGAAGAAGAACAGAATGTAGTTGTAGCAGAAGAAGGCGAACGCGGTAACGAGGATAATCGGCTGACGCAGATAGTAGCCCATGCCGTGCGCTTTGCCGTCCGCGTCGATGATATCTGCCGGCTCTTCCGCTTTCAGTTTCTCTACCAGCGCGCGCTCCTGCGCCGAGACGCGCTTACTGCGCGCCGGATTATCGGCGGCGAAGAAGAACCACAGCCCCATCCACACCAGACCAATCAGGCAGATCACCACAAACGCCGGACGCCAGCCGAAGGAGAGCGCCAGGTAGCCGACAATCGGCCCGGCGACCGCGCCGCCGAGCGGAGAGCCGGCGCTCAGCAGGCCCATGGCGGTGGCAGCCTGCTTTTTCGGGAACCAGCCGTTGATGGCTTTGTTGGCCGAGGCGCAAATCGGACCTTCCGCCATGCCGAACAGCACGCGCAGAATCATCATCGACCAGAAACCGGTCGCCAGCGCGGTCATGCCGCAGAACAGCGACCACATGCCGACGGCGGTGCCGAGCACAATCGTCGGGCCGAATTTATCGGTGGCTAAACCGCCAATAAAGTTGAACAGCGCGTAGCCGAAGAAGAAGCTGCCGAAGATCAGGCCGAACTGCTCGGCATTGATCATCAGATCTTTTTCCACCAGCGGCACGGTGAGCGACAGGGCAATACGATCGAGGTAGTTGATCATATACACCAGGAACAGCAGCAGTACGAGGGTCCAGCGTAGATTCTTCAGCATAGAAACTCCGTTTCCCTGTTCTTCTTCAGGCTGCAGCATCACGGGGAGATGACCTTGATGACCGCGGCGCTGCGCCTGATTTATGCAGGGGATTATTGTTGTGGCCGGCGGGTACGCACCGGCATCAGGGACATCTGGTGTGGCGCATCATTCAATCCATTTGCAGGATCACTTTGCAGCAGGTGCGCGGGTCTTGTTCAAACAGCGTCATGGCGCGCTCGATCTGCGCCAGCGGGAAATAGTGGGTAACCAGTTTCTCTGGCTGGATCAGTCCCTGTTCCAGCCACGCAATCACCTGCGGGAAGCGGTTGCTGTTCAGGCGCGAGGTAAACAGCGACAGCTCTTTGCTGGTCAACGCCTGCTGCGTCAGGCTGCACGGTTCAGCAGAAAACCCGAGCAGGCCAATGCGCGCCGCCGGCGAGGCCAGCGCAGCCGCTTCGGCGAGGATCGCCGGATGGCAGGCGGCGTCGATAATCAGCGTCGGCTGAATGCCTTCCAGCTGCGCCGCCAGCGGGATCTCGCTGTTGTTATACAGGCGATCGGCACCGTTTTGCTGCGCCAGCGCCAGCCGCTCCGGCAGGCGGTCGACCACCAGCACCTGCTGTACGCCGTACACGCCTTTCAGCACCTGAATGGCGGTCAGCCCCATCGGACCGGCACCGTAAATCAGCGCCACATCCTGTGGCTGCGGTTTGAGGAACGCCGTGATATTCGCGGCAATGGTGAAGGGCTCAACCAGGCTGGCGAGTTGGTCGGGAATGCTCGCCGGCAGGCGATGGGCATTTTTGGCGGGTGCCACCGCATACTCGCTGAAGCCGCCGTCGCGGTGGACGCCAATCACCTGCAGTGACTGACAGACATTAGGACGGCCAACGGAGCAGGGATAGCAGTGGCCGCAGCTCACCACCGGATCGACCGCCACGCGCTCGCCCAGCCGGCGGGCATCAACGTCCTGTCCGACCGCGTCAATCACGCCAAAGAACTCATGGCCGATCACGCGCGGATAGCGGGCAAATGGATTGTGACCGTGCCAGATGTGCACATCAGAGCCACAGATGCTGGCAAATTTCACTTTTACCCGTACTTCATCAGCGGCGGGCTGCGGCAGCGCGCGCTCGGCCAGCAGCAGTTTGCCCGGTTGTTCAATCACCACACTTTTCATCATTCACTCCTGGCTGGTGGCCTGAAGGCGCGACACACCAGTAATAACGCGACAGTAATGACGAAAAAATACGCGCAATAATACTACCATACAAGTTGCTGTTGCAGAGTTGTGAACGCAATCACAGAGCGGATGGAGTAGTTGCAAAGAGAAGTTTCAGAATGGCGTTGCGGTTCGCATCACTGCGCACCCTGTAAGGTCATTAGCCAGTTTGCAGGCTCGCCATTTATGGCAACCGGGAGAAACGCAGCAAAATGACAGGCCTGCTGCGATCGACGGCACGCTCGCCGCGTAACATCACGGCTGCCGTAGCGTCACCGCGCTGAGCGTGCGCCACAATAACTCTTTATCCTGCGGTGACACATTACGCTGCTGAATGTCGCGCATAAATTCGGCCTTCTGTGGTGCCTGCAGCGTCGCGCCCTGTTTCAACTGCGCGGCAAGCTGCGTCAGAATCGCGTCGCTGTAATGACCAATGCTTTTGCGCACCTCATCCAGCGGACGCGGCTGCCAGTGCGGCTCCGGCGTTGCCAGCCAGTCGGCGCGATAGCGATACTGCACCGCTTTTGCCACATCCATCTGTGCCTGAATAAACGGCTGCACCGTGGCATCGTCGAGACCCAGCTGACGCGCTTCCGCCAGGGCTTTGTCCAGCACCTTGCGCTCCTGACCCAAATCTTCAATCGGCTGATGATGCTGCGCTTTATAACCCGCCACATCCTTCATGTAAGACAAACGCGTGTTAATAAGCTGGCCCGGCGAAGGACTGCTGAGTTCTGCCGCGGCGGCGGAACAGCTGCAAATCAGCAGCGCTAACGTGGCCGATCGTAACTGCATTTCCATACTGATGCTCCCAATGTTCAACCCAGGCGCTGGATCTGCGCGAGGCTCAGGCTAAGACAAAATAATGACATGACAAAGTACAGGGTGAAAAATTATCTTGTTTTTTAATCTACCAACTAGTAGGTTTGTTTTCCAGCGCCTTTTGCCGCAATGTTATTGCGCTTTGGGTTGAATGATTTCTGGCACAGGGCTGCCGCTGAGCAGCGCTTATCATCAAAAGGAACACACCATGACGGTCTTATCACATCACAAACGCCTTTCACTGCTGATTGCCGGTTCACTGCTGGCCGGCGCCACGCTGTCGCCAGCGATGGCGGCAGAGATGGCAGGGCAAAAAGTGCAGGTACGTGGCGTTGTTGAATCGGTAAACGGGCAGCAGCTCACTATCAAGTCACGCGAAGGATCGGAGGTCAGCGTGGCCATGAAGCCAGGCGCGATGGTGTCTGCGGTGGCGAAGGCCAGCATCAGCGACATTAAAAAGGGCGATTACGTGGGCATAGCCTCGCTGCCGAAAGCGGGCGGCGGAGATGGCGCGCTCGAAGTGCTGATTTTCCCGGCGCAGCTGAAAGGCGCAGGCGAGGGCAACTTCAGCTGGGATCTGAAGCCGGGCAGCTCAATGACCAACGCCACAGTCGCCAATAGCGTCACCTCGGTGGACAACAGCGAAGTGACGGTGAGCTATCACGGCCATCAGAAAAAAATTGCCATTCCGGCTGGTACGCCGGTGGTGACGCTGGCGGCGGCCACCCCGGATGACCTGAAACCCGGCACCACGGTGTTTGTTCCTGCCGAGAAGGGCGCCGACGGTAAGCTCACCGCAGGCAATATCATTGTCGGCAAAAACGGCGTAGTGCCGCCGATGTAATCCGGCTCCAGCCAGGCCTCGCCTGGCTGGTAAGGGGCTTGATGATGCAACAGCCTTCACCTTCCCGCAGTAAAACGCTAATCCGTCGTCACTCGCTGCTGGTGCGCGTGACGCACTGGGTCAACGCCCTGTGTTTTGCCGTACTGCTGATGAGCGGACTGCAAATCTTTAATGCGCATCCACGTCTGTATGTCGGCCTGTATGGTGCGGACCATGAGCAGCCGGTGTTTGAAATCGGCAATCGTCAGCAGCAGGGATTTGTCCGGCTCGGCTCGCTGCAACTGAATACCACCGGCGTGCTCGGTGTCTCGAAGCTGGAGGGCACGCTGACGGCGCGCGCGTTCCCCGGCTGGCTGACGCTGCCGTCGTGGCAGGATTTGGGAGCCGGTCGCCACTGGCACTTCTTTTTTGCCTGGCTGCTGCTGTTCAACGGCGTGATTTATCTGCTGCACGGTTTCTGGCACCGGCACTTTCGCCGCGATCTGCTGCCCGACCGTCAGCAGTTGGGCGCCCGTCATTTGTGGCAGGAGATTTGCGACCACGCCCGGCTGCGCTTCGCCCGCGGTGAAGCGGCGCGGCGCTATAACGCGCTGCAGAAACTCAGCTATCTGCTGGTGATCTTCATACTGCTGCCGCTGATGCTGCTCAGTGGATTAACCCTGTCGCCAGCGCTGGATGCGGCACTGCCGTTTTTACCCGATCTGTTTGGCGGCCGTCCGACGGCGCGCACGGTGCACTTTGTCACCGCCACGCTGCTGGTGCTGTTTGTGCTGGTGCATGTAGTGATGGTGCTGGTGTCAGGCGTGTTCAATAACCTGCGTTCGATGATCACCGGCCGTTACGCAATCGACAAAGAGGATACCCCATCATGAAAATCGAGCTGTCGCGTCGCCGCCTGTTGCTAGGCGCGCTGTCCGGCGCCGGCGCGGCGCTGCTGAGCGGTTGCGATCAACTGACGCAAAACGACACGGTCAGCGGCTGGCTCAATCAGACCGAGCGGCTGACGCGTGCCAGCCAGCGCCTGCTGGGCGGCCAGCGGCTGGCACCGGAGTTCAGCGAGGCCGATATTTCGCCGCTGTTCCGCGCCAACGGCACGCAAATGCCTGACTCCGACGAATATGCGCGTTTGCTGGCGAACGGGTTTGCCGACTGGCGGCTGCGCGTCACCGGGCTGGTGCAACAGCCGCTGAGTTTATCGCTCAGCGATCTGCAGCGGTTTCCCAGCCGCACGCAAATCACCCGTCACGACTGCGTGGAGGGCTGGAGCGCGATTGGCAAATGGCAGGGCGTACCGCTCGGACTGGTGCTGGATGCGGCGCGCCTGCGGCCAGGTGCCCGCTACGTAGTGTTCCTGTGTGCCGACGAGCTGGAGCAGACGCTGGACGGCAGCGGGCGCTACTACGAAAGTATCGATCTGCAGGATGCGTGGCATCCGCAAACGCTGCTGGCCTACCGTATGAACGATCAGCCGCTGCAGGTCGCGCACGGTGCGCCGCTGCGTCTCAGGGTCGAGCGCCAGCTCGGTTACAAGCACGCCAAGTATCTGATGGAAATTAAAGTGGTGGATTCGTTTGCCCAGCTGTGGGGCGGACGCGGCGGCTACTGGGAAGATCGCGGCTATGAGTGGTATGGCGGTATCTAACCGGCAGAACGCAGAAAAGCAAAAAGCCTGCTCTAAAAGCAGGCTTTTCTAAATTTGGCTCCTCTGACTGGACTCGAACCAGTGACATACGGATTAACAGTCCGCCGTTCTACCGACTGAACTACAGAGGAATCGTTTGGAACGGGGCGCATATTATCGGGCAGGCTGTGGCTTGTCAAAGCTCTTTTTCACAATTTTTTCTGACTGCTGAATAAAGCGTCAATTGCCCGACGCGGGCCCGCGCGATGGCGCGAATTAGCGCCAGCACTGCGCCTGATTGTGAGAGATGTCACCAATGCTATGCAAAATTACATTCTGATTTGTCGCTTCTGTCAGATACCTCGCATGTATGATCACAGATATTTCATTTCGCCGTTGTCGCCACCCAAAACGAAACATATATTCCGGGAAACTCATCCCCGTGAACCGCAGGTGCAGCATGAACAAAGTCAGAATCGGTATGATTGGCAGTGGATATATTGGGCGTTGTCACGCGATTGCCTACGCGCAGGCACCCACGGTGTTCGCCCTGAAGGGTGAGATTGTGCGCGAGATGCTGGCAGAGGTGAATCCGGCGCTGGCGGCGCAGCAGGCGGCGACGTTTGGCTTTGCCCGTTCGACGGGCGACTGGCGCGAGCTGGTGCGCGATCCGCACATCGACGTCGTCGATATCTGCGCGCCCAATTTCCTGCACAAAGAGATGGCGCTGGAGGCGATTCGCCACGGCAAGCACGTCTACTCCGAAAAGCCACTGTCGCTCTCGGTGGCCGATGCCGAAGAGATGGTGCAGGCGGCAGAGCAGGCGGGGGTGAAAACCCTGGTGGGCTTCAACTACATGAAAAACCCCACCAGCCAGCTGGCGCGGGAGATTATCGCGCGCGGTGAGATCGGCGAGGTGGTGCACTTTTACGGCACCCATAACGAAGATTATCTGGCGCGCGCGGAGACGCCGCTCGACTGGCACTGCCAGAAAGCGCTGGCCGGTCTCGGCGCGCTTGGCGATCTGGCGGCGCATATCGTCAACATGGCGCACTATCTGGTCGGTGATATTGATGAGGTGAGCGGTGACATGATGACGGTGATCAAACAGCGACCAGATCCGAAGGCGCCGTCACGTCTGCTGCCGGTGGAAAATGAAGATCAGGCCAGCGCGCTGCTGCGCTTTAAAAATGGCGCGCACGGCGTGATTGAAACCTCGCGTATCGCCTGCGGCAGCAAGATGGGGCTGACTTATGTGGTGACCGGCACCAAAGGCACGCTGCGCTACACGCAGGAGCGCATGGCTGAGCTGGAACTGTATCTGCACGACGATCCGGCCGGCCGCCAGGGCTTTAAAACCATTCTCACCGGTCCGGCGCACCCGGATTACGCCAGCTTCTGCGTCTCGGCCGGCCACGGCATCGGTTTTAACGATCAGAAAACGGTCGAGATTCGCGATCTGATCAACGGCATCGCCGCCGGCGATCGCATGTGGCCGGATTTTGCCGAAGGGCTGCAGGTGCAGAAGGTGCTGGAAGCGGTGGCGATTTCCGCCGTGGAGCGCCGCTGGATGAAGGTGTGATGCAGAGCGTCAGCCGCAGACGCACGTAACCGCTCGCCATGAATGGCGACCCTACACGGTGCGTGCAGGGATGGCGAGCCTCACAGGGTGCGCATTTATGCGCACCGGGATAATGCAGCAATTTTCCAAAGATTACGCCAGCAACGCACACTGCGGCGGCAGGCGGCAGCTCAACGCGCCGGGCTGCACCTCAATCACAAACTCGCTGCCGGACAGCGGCTCGCCGTCGAGGTTAAAGGTCATCTCATGCGGTGAACGGATGGTCAGTGACGTCAGCTGTGCCGCAACAATGTTCGGGTTTTCGTCGTCGCGCGTCAGCGAGTGCAGCAGCGTTGGCAGCAGCTCCTGGGCGGTTACGATGCTGAGATTGAGCTGTCCGTCGTTGATCAGCGCTTCCGGACATAACCGCTGTCCGCCACCGGCCTGGCGGCCATTGCCAATGCCAATCACCAGCGCGTCACCCTGCCAGTGAAAGCCCGGTCCGCTGATTTCGCAGCTGTCCGGCTTCAGCGCATCAACGCGCATCAGGCCATGAATAAAATAGGAGACGCCGCCCAGCGCCGATTTCAGTTTCTCCGGCGTTTCCGTCGTGATGCGCGTACCAAAACCGCCGGTCGCCATGTTGATGAAGTAACGGTCGCCGTTCACCCGCGCCAGATCGATGGCCGTGGCTTTGCCCAGTACCGCCAGCCGCAGTGCCGCTTCCATTTCTGCCGGGATACCGGCGCTGGTAGCAAAATCGTTGGCAGTGCCAAGCGGTAAAATCCCCAGCACCGGCCGCTGCGCTGGCAGCAGGGCGGCCAGCGCGGTGGCAATCTCATTGATGGTGCCATCGCCGCCGCCAGCCACCACGGTTTCCGCCTGCAGCTGCAGCGCTTCCTGCACGTAGCGGTCACCGTCGCCTTTTTCCCAGGTCACGCGCACCGCCAGGTTAAAGCCTTCGTCGCGCAGGGTATTCACGGCGGCACGCAACTCTTCATTGCCTGCGCCTTTTCCATTCAGAATCAGCAAAGTGAGGGGTTTATTTTGCATTATCGCTTCCCTGATGAGTAAGACAGAGCTGTGGTTATAGCATAGCTGCGGCGGGAACTTTATCGGCGAACGATGAAAAAAAGAAAACCCGCACGGGGGAGCCGGGCGGGTGAATGAGGTGGTTCCTGGTACTACCTGCTGTTTGTTGTTACTCGTTAGCAGCAGGCGCGATTCTAAAGCGCGGCGAAGCGGCGGTCTGTGATCCTGTTCTAACTTCGCCGTTTTCTTTTCATTTAGTGCGATTTTTACCGTGCGGATCGTAAGTGCTGTTACCGTCGGTAAAATTGCGCAGCAGCAGCGCATAGGCCAGTTCTACCCCCTCCGGCACGCTGATCCAGACGCGATGACCATCTCCCGGAGCCACCTCAACCGCGGCACCCTTGTCATTCTGCATCGCCTGCAGCGTGCAGTTGAGATTGCCGTCCGGCGTCATGATCTCCACGCTATCGCCCAGCATGAACTTGTTCTTCACCGCCACCTGCGCCCATGTACCGCGCCGCTCACCGGTAAATTCACCAACAAACTGCTGACGCTCCGAAATGGAAAAACCCTGCTCGTAGTTTTGATAGCTGTCATGGGTGTGGCGACGCAAAAAACCTTCGGTATAGCCGCGGTGCGCCAGCCCTTCCAGCGTCTCCAGCAGTGCCGGATCGAAAGGTTTGCCGGCGGCCGCATCGTCGATTGCGCGGCGGTACACCTGCGCGGTGCGCGCGCAGTAGTAGAACGATTTGGTGCGGCCCTCAATTTTCAGCGAATGCACGCCCATCTGGCTCAGGCGTTCGACGTGCGCCACCGCGCGCAGATCTTTCGAGTTCATGATGTAGGTGCCGTGCTCATCTTCGAACGCGCTCATCACCTCGCCTGGCTTCATCTTCTCTTCCAGCAGGAATACCCGGTCGGTAGGCTGACCGACGCCGAGCGTCGCGGGCTGCACCGCAACCGGCTGATGAAAGCCAACAATGTTGCCGACTTCATCCTGCTGGCCTTCGGCCACGTTATATTCCCAGCGGCAGGCGTTGGTACAGGTGCCCTGATTGGGATCGCGCTTATTCAGATAGCCAGAGAGCAGGCAGCGGCCGGAGTAGGCCATGCACAGCGCGCCGTGAACAAAGATTTCAATCTCCATCTCCGGCACCTGCTGGCGAATTTCGGCGATCTCCTCCAGCGACAGCTCGCGCGACAGAATCACGCGCGTCAGCCCCATCTGCTGCCAGAACTTCACCGTGGCCCAGTTCACCGCGTTAGCCTGCACCGACAGGTGAATCGGCATCTGCGGGAAGGCTTCACGCACCAGCATGATCAGGCCGGGATCGGACATGATCAGCGCATCCGGCTGCATTTCGATGACCGGCGTCAGATCGCGGATAAAGGTTTTCAGCTTGGCGTTGTGCGGGGCAATGTTTACCACCACGTAAAACTTCTTGCCGAGCGCGTGCGCCTCGCTGATGCCTTTAGCGAGGTTTTCATGGGTGAATTCGTTGTTGCGCACGCGCAGGCTGTAGCGCGGCTGGCCGGCATACACCGCGTCGGCGCCGTAGGCAAAGGCGTAACGCATATTTTTCAGCGTGCCTGCCGGCGAAAGCAGTTCGGGTTTAAGCATGGGGAGTTCTCACTGATGTCAGGTCAGCTGCCATCACGGATGGCACGTGCAGCGGCCGCGTCAGGCGGCCCTGCAAAAGGTGGGGAATTGTAGGCAGGGCGACTCCCGATGTAAATTGACCTGGATCAATCTAAGCGGTTACAGCAGGCGGCCCACATCCGCTTCCCAGCGATATCCCATGCCGTACACGGCGCGAATAAACGGCTGTTCGGCATCAAGGTTCTCCAGCTTGCGCCGCAGGTTCTTGATGTGGCTGTCAATGGTGCGATCGGTGACCACGCGATAGTCGTCATACAGATGGTTCAGCAGTTGCTCGCGCGAAAACACTTTGCCCGGCTCCAGCGCCAGGGTTTTCAGCAGGCGGAACTCGGCGGGCGTCAGCTCCAGCGGCTGTTCGCGCCAGCTGGCCTGGAAACGTCCTTCATCGATCAGCAGATGCGAGGCCAGCTGCGCCTCTTCTGGCGAACGTTTCACCCGGCGCAGAATGGTTTTCACCCGCGCCACCACTTCACGCGGGCTGAAAGGTTTGCAGATATAGTCGTCAGCGCCAATCTCCAGCCCGAGCAGGCGATCGATCTCTTCCGTGCGTGCGGTCACCATGATAATCGGCAGCTCGGAGAAGCGGCGGATTTCCCGGCACAGCGTCAGGCCGTCACGGCCCGGCAGCATCAAATCCAGCAGCATCAGGTCCGGCGGGGTTTGCTGCACGTAACTCAGTACCGCGTTGCCATCGGCGAGATGGTGCGTGCGGTAGTTTGACGCCTGCAGATAATCAATCATCAGCTGCGCCAGTTTGGGTTCGTCTTCCACAACAAGAATCAGGGGATCGCTATTTTCCGTGCTCATAAAGGGTGTCTAGTGAGGAACATACGGCAAGTTTAGCGTGATTTTCAGCCCACCTAAATCAGAGTCGGCCGCATTAATGCTGCCGTCATGCGCCTCAACAATATTCTTGCAGAGCGCCAGACCGAGCCCTGAGCCGCCGCTGGCGCGATTGCGCGAGCTTTCGGCGCGGAAGAAGCGCTCAAACAGCTGCGCCTGCTGCTGACGCTCGACGCCCGGTGCGCTGTCGGCAAACTGTAGCTGCCACTGCTCGCCGCTGAGCTGCATACTGAGCTGCACCGTGCCGCCGGTATCGGTGTAGCGCAGGCTGTTTTCCAGCAGGTTAGTAAACAGCTGCATCAGCCGGTCCGGATCGCCAAAGCTGCTGGCCTGCGCCGGCAGCATCAGGCTGAGCGTCAACCCCCGGCTGCGATAGCGTTCGCCAAAACTGCCCGCCACCACCTCCAGCAGACTAACCAGATCCACTGGCTGTTTGCGGTAGGCGAGGGCGCCCGCGTCGGAGAGCGACAGCTGGTGCAGGTCTTCCACCAGCTGGGTCAGCAGCGCGACTTCACTCTGCAGCGAACTGATGGCGTCGGGGGTCAGTTTGCGCACGCCATCCTGCATCGCCTCCAGCTCACCGCGCAAAATCGCCAGCGGCGTACGCAGCTCGTGGGAAATATCGGCCATAAAGGCGCGCCGGTTGCTCTCATTTTTCTCCAGCGAGCGCGCCAGCTGGTTGAAGTCGCGCGCCAGCTGACCAATTTCGTCGCTGCTGCCGACCTCCACCCGGGTGGTAAATTTGCCCGCCGCCAACTGATGGGTGCCGTCCACCAGCCGTTTCACCGGTGCCAGCAGGCCGCGCGCCAGCAGCCAGGTGACCAGTGCGGCCAGCAGCGTGGTGAGGCCGACAATCAGCCAGCTGGTCTGGCGCTGCTGATGGTCAAAGTTGATATCGGTGCTGCGCGTCAGTCGCTCGGCGGGCGAGGCAATCACCCAGCCAACAATCTTGCCGTTGCTGGTGGTGATATTGCGGCGCGAGCCTTCCGGCGGCACCGGCGAGCGCGGGCCGGACAATATTTTGTACTGCTGATCGATAATCCAAAACTGGGTGCGCCAGCCGTGCGGCGGCAGCTGAGTGCCGCTGCCGGGATTCTGTTCCAGCGAGCGCAGAATGGTGAAAATCAGCCGGTCGTTGTTACGCAAAAAATCCCAGCTACCGTGCTGTTCGTATTGATCGGCCAGCGCATCGCTCAGCAGCGTCAGGCGCTGCTCATTGCCCTTTTTGATGTAATCGACAAAGCCATGCTCAAAGCTGAGGCGCACGCCCCAGTGCATGGTGATGATCACCAGCATGCAGGTGGAAAAAATCGCCATAAACAGTTTGGCGCTGATGCCGAGTTTTACCGGCTGCTTCATCCTTTTCTCCTGCCTCTCAGGTCCACGTTTTTACTCACATCGGCGGGTACGCGCCAGAACACCAGCGCCGGCAGCGCAATCACCAGCGCCATGCACAAATAGGTGTACATAAAGGTTTGATGGGTCGCGGCGCTGTCGCTCACCGCGCCATGGCCGAAAGCGCCGAGCAGCAGACCAGCCACGGTGACGCCGATACTCATCGACAGCTGCATGATCATCGACAGCAGGCTGTTGCCGCTCGAGGCCAGCTCGTCCGGCAGCTCTTTCAGCGTCAGGGTATTCATGGACGAAAAGCGGATGGCATTGACCATGCCCTGCAACAGCAGCACCACGGGCAGCAGCCAGATCCAGCCGAGCAGCGCCACCACGGGAAACAGCACCACCACCAGTGCCAGCGCCAGGGTGCCGCCCACCAGCGCGTTACGATAGCCAAACAGGTTCACGATGCGCACCACCACACGTTTGATGCCCATGTTGCCCAGCACCATCGGGATCATCATCAGCCCGGCGTGGAACGGGCTAAAGCCGAGGCCCACCTGCAGAAAAATCGGCGTCATAAACGGCAGCATGCCGCTGCCGATGCGGCCGGTGAAGCTGCCGAGCAGGCCGATGGCGTAAATGCGGTTATCAAACAGCTTCAGGCTAAACAGCGCGTTATCGTTGTTGCGGCCGTGCATCAGGTAGAACAGCAGGGAAAATACCCCCAGCAGAATCAGCAGGCACAGCAGCAGCGGCGAGCCGCCGGCGCTGCGCTGGCCGTCGAGCGCCAGCGTCAGCGTAGCCATGCCGACCGCCAGCAGCATAAAACCGAGGAAGTCAAAGCGTCGCGTCTGCATGGTGTAGTTCGGCATCAGCAGCAGCGTGGCAATGGCACCGATGATGCCAACCGGAATGTTAATCAGGAAGATCCAGTGCCAGCTGGCATACTCCACCAGAATGCCGCCCAGCGCCGGGCCGAGCAGCGGGCCAATCTGGCCGGGCAGGGTGACAAAGGTCATGGCCGACATGTACTGCTCACGCGGCACGATCTTCATCACCGTCAGCCGGCCTACCGGCACCATCATCGCACCGCCGATGCCCTGAACCACGCGCGCCATCACCAGCTGGTCAAGTGACGTGGCGAAGGCACACAGCAGCGAACCGAGGCTAAACAGCACGATGGCGCAGAAGAAGATGTTGCGCACGCCAAAGCGGTCTGCCAGCCAGCCGCTGAGCGGCAGCGTGACCGCCACGGTAAGCACGTAGGAGACAATCACCGAGTGCATATGCAGCGGGCTGACGTTGAGATCGTGGGCCATCGCCGGAATCGCGGTGTTCACAATGGTGGTATCCAGCGTCTGCATAAAAAAGCCGAAGGCCACAATCCACAGTTGCCAGCGGACGGTGGCGGTTTGTGCGTTCATGGTCATCCCGTGTTAACAGTTTCATCAGCCGCAGGTCGCGTAGCGGCGCGATTTATCGCGCGTTGAATTGCACCGCTACGGTTAGTGCAGGTATGACGTTATGGCTCCGTTATCAACCGCGGCTGCTTTTTCCGACGGCGCAGTTTATCCATCATCAGGTACACCACCGGTGTGGTGTACAGCGTCAGCAGCTGGCTCATCACCAGCCCACCGGCAATGGTGATGCCCAGCGGCTGGCGCAGCTCCGCGCCGTCCCCGCTGGTCAGCACCAGCGGCAGCGCACCAAACAGCGCCGCCAGCGTGGTCATCAGAATCGGGCGGAAACGCAGCTGGCACGCCTGGAAAATGGCGTCGCGCGCCGACAGATTGCCGTTGCGCTCCGCCTCCAGCGCGAAATCCACCATCATGATGGCGTTCTTTTTCACGATACCGATCAGCAGCAGGATGCCGATCAGCGCAATCAGGCTGAACGGCGTATTAAACAGCTGCAGCGCCAGCAGCGCGCCGACGCCCGCCGAGGGCAGGGTAGAGAGAATCGTCAGGGGATGCACGTAGCTCTCATACAGAATGCCGAGCACGATATACACCGCGGCAATCGCCGCCAGCATCAGCCACAGCTGGTTCGACTGCGAATCCTGAAATACCTGCGCGGTGCCGGCGAAGCTGCCGCGCACGCTGGACGGCACGCCAATCGCCGTGATGGTGCGGTCAATGGCCTCTGACGCCTGCGACAGCGAGACCCCTTCCGGCAGGTTAAACGAGATGGTCGAGGCCGCCGACAGCCCCTGATGGTTGACCGACAGCGGCGCGTTGGCCGGCTGCCATTTAGCAAACCAGCTGAGCGGAATCGCTTTGCCGTCGCTGTTGATCACGAACATCTGATCCAGCGCGCTGACATCCTGGGTATAGCGCGGATCCACCTCCATCACCACTTTGTACTGATTCAGCGGCTGGTAGATGGTGGAGATTTGCCGCTGGCCGAAGGCGTTATTCAGCAGCGCATTGGCCGCCGACACGTCGATGCCGAGGCGCGCCATGCTTTCGCGATCGTAAGTCAGCGCCATTTCGCTGCCGTTGTCCTGCTGATCCGAGTTCACATCGGCCAGCTCTGGCAGCGCGGCAAACGCCTGGCGGATTTTCGGCTCCCACTCACGTAAATCGGCGAGGTTATCCGAAAGCAGGCTGTACTGATAACTGGCGTTCGATTCGCGTCCGCCGACGCGAATATCCTGCACCGCATTGAGGTACAGGTTGGCACCCGGTTCTTTCGCCAGCTTCACGCGCAGGCGAGCGATCACTTCCTGCGCGCTTTCGCTGCGTTCTGACAGCGGCTTGAGTGACACAAACATCGAGCCGCTGTTGGTGCGCGAGCCGCCGGTGAAGCCGGTGACGTTATCGACCGCCGGGTCAGCCTTGATGATGTTCATGAAATCCTGCAGCTTGCCGCGCATCGCCTGAAACGAAATGCTTTGATCGGCGGAGATAAAGCCGTTGAGACGGCCGGTGTCCTGCTCGGGCATAAAGGTTTTCGGGATGGCGATAAACAGCCAGATGGTCAGCCCGACGGTGCCGAGCAGCAGCAACAGTACCCAGATTGCGTGGTTCAGCACCCAGCCCAGCGAGCGCGCATAGCCCTGCTGCACCGCCAGCAGCACGCGGCCAAATCCGCGCGTGCGCGGCTGGCTGCGCTTCGCCTGCGGTTTCAGCAGATACGCACACATCATCGGCGTCAGGGTAATGGAGATAAACAGCGAGATGAGAATCGCCACCGACAGCGTGATGGCAAACTCCGAGAAGAAGCGACCAATAATGCCGCCAATCATCAGCAGCGGCAGGAACACCGCAATCAGCGACAGGCTCATCGACAGCACGGTAAAGCCCACCTCGCGCACCCCGGTGAGTGCCGCCTGCAGCGGCTTCATGCCGGCTTCGACGTGACGCGCGATGTTCTCCAGCACCACGATGGCGTCATCCACTACAAAGCCGGTGGCGATGGTCAGCGCCATCAGCGACAGGTTATTCAGGCTGAAGCCGCACAGGTACATGGCGGCGAAGGTACCAATCAGCGACACCGGTACCGCCGCCGCCGGAATCAGCGTGGCGCGGCCGTCGCGCAGGAAGAAAAACACCACCAGAATCACCAGCGCCACGGCGATCACCAGCGACTGCTCCACTTCATGCAGCGAGGCGCGGATAGTGGGCGAACGGTCCTGGGCGATTTGCAGGTCGATAGCCGCCGGGATCACCTCATGCAGCTCCGGCATTTCCGCCCGGATGCGGTCGACGGTATCAATAATGTTGGCGTCCGGCGACTTGCGCACCACCAGCAGCACCGCTGGTTTACCGTTGGTCATCCCGGCGTTGCGCACGTCCTGCACCGAATCCTGCACGTTCGCCACATCGCTCAGCCGTACCGCCGCGCCGTTGTTGTAATGCACCACCAGCGGCTGGTAGACGCTGGCGGTTTGCAGCTCATCGTTGGTCCGTACCTGCCAGCGCTGCTGGGTATCGTCGATGGCACCCTGCGGACGGCGCTGGTTGGCGTTGCTGATGGCGGTGCGCACCGCATCCAGCGACACGCCCTGATTAAACAGCGCCTGCGGATTGAGGTCGACGCGCACCGCCGGCAGCGAACTGCCGCCTACCGTGACATCACCGACGCCATCAATCTGCGACAGCTTCTGTGCCAGTTGCGTCGACGCGTAATCATACAGCTGACCGGGATTATAAATATCCGACGTCATGGTGAGGATCATGATCGGCGCATCGGACGGGTTGGCTTTGCGGTAGGTTGGGCGATTGGGCATGCCGGTCGGCAGCAGGCTCTGGGCGGCGTTGATCGCCGCCTGCACGTCGCGCGCCGCGCCGTTGATGTCGCGGTCGAAATCAAACACCAGGATGATGCGCGTGCTGCCCAGCGAGCTGGTGGAAGTCATTTCACTGACGCCGGCAATGCGCCCCAGCGAGCGCTCCAGCGGCGTGGCGACCGAGGCCGCCATGGTTTCCGGCGACGCGCCGGGCAGCGAGGCCGAGATGAGGATCACCGGGAAATCCAGCTGCGGCAGCGGCGCCACCGGCAGCAGACGGAAGCCGAGAATGCCCGCCAGCGCAATCGCCAGTGTCAGCAGCGTGGTGGCAACCGGCCGATGGATAAACAGGGCGAAAAACTTCACGACTGCGCCTCCGTGCCTTTCAGACGCCGGCGCGTGGCGTGGGCAAGTCGATCAAACAGCAGATAGATCACCGGAGTGGTAAACAGTGTCAGCACCTGGCTCAGCACCAGGCCACCGACCATGGCGATGCCGAGCGGACGACGCAGCTCCGCGCCGACGCCGGTGCTGAGCATCAGCGGCAGCGCGCCAAGCAGCGCCGCCAGCGTGGTCATCAGAATCGGCCGGAAGCGCAGCAGACAGGCCTGATAGATCGCCTCACGCGGCGCCATGCCCTGTTCACGCTCGGCGGCCAGCGCGAAGTCGATCATCATGATGGCGTTCTTCTTCACGATACCGATCAGCAAAATGATGCCGATGATGGCGATGATATCCAGCTCGTTGCCGCTCAGCATCAGCGCCAGCAGCGCGCCAACGCCGGCGGTGGGCAGCGTCGATAGAATAGTAATCGGGTGGATGAAGCTCTCATACAGCACGCCGAGCACGATATACATCGCCACTACCGCCGCGACGATCAGCCAGATGGTGCTGGTCAGCGCCGCTTCAAACGCCAGCGTGCTGCCCTGGAACTGCGTCATCATCTCTGCCGGCATGCCGACCTGATCTTCCGCCGTGGTGATTGCCTGCAGCGCATCGCCGAGCGAGTAGCCGTGCGCCACGTCAAACGAGAAGGTGGCCGACGGGAACTGGTCGAGATGATTAATGCTCAGCGCAGCGTGGCGCTCTTCGACTTGCGCGATGGCGCTGAGCGGCACGCTGCCGCCGTCGCTGCTGTTCAGGCGAATCGCGTCGAGGCTGGCGAGACCGGGGGTTTGCGTGTTGTCCTGCTCCAGCACCACGCGATACTGATTGGCCTGGGTGTAAATCGTTGAGATCAGGCGCTGGCCAAAGGCGTTGTACAGCGCGTTATCAATGTCGGCCATGCTGATGCCGAGCCGGCTGGCGCTGTCGCGATCGACGCGCACAAAGGCTTCCAGCCCCTGATCCTGCCAGTCGCTGCTGACGTTGCGCAGCTGCGGCAGCGTATTGAGCTGTGCCAGCAGTTTCGGCACCCAGCTGCCCAGCGACTCCAGCGAACCCGACTGCAGGGTAAACTGGTATGGCGTGCGGCTCGCCTGGGTATCAATGGTCAGATCCTGTACCGGCTGCAGCCACAGCGACACGCCGGGCAGGCGATCGATCGCCTGCTGCAGCCGCTGCTGCACTGCCGGAATACGATCGTCACGCTGGTCCAGCGGTTTCAGGTTAATTTGCAGCCGCGCGCTGTTAAGCGCCGCGTTGGTGCCATCCACGCCGACGAACGAGGTCAGGCTCTGCACCGCCGGATCTTTCATAATGATCGATGCCACGTCGCGGGTGCGCTGCGCCATACTGGCGTAAGAGACCGACTGCGGCGCCTGCAGCGTGCCCTGAATGATGCCGTTGTCCTGCTGCGGGAAGAAGCCCTTCGGAATCACCACCCACAGCAGCACCGTCAGCAGCAGTGTGCCGAGCGCCACCGACAGCGTCAGCCACGGGTGGCGCAGCACGCGCGTCAGCCAGCGGCCATAGCCGGCAATCACCTTATCGAACATCGCCTCGCTGGCGCGGGAGAAGCGGTTCTGCCTGCGCAGCGATTCGGCGCTTAGCATGCGCGCGCACATCATCGGCGTCAGCGTCAGCGAGACCACCGCCGAGATCAGAATCGCCACCGCCAGCGTCACGGCGAACTCGCGGAACAAACGGCCAATCACGTCGCCCATGAACAGCAGCGGAATCAGCACCGCGATCAGCGAGAAGGTGAGGGAGATGATGGTGAAGCCAATCTCACCGGCACCTTTCAGCGCGGCGGTCATCGGCTTTTCGCCTTTTTCGATGTAGCGCGAGATGTTCTCGATTACCACGATGGCGTCATCGACCACAAAGCCGGTGGCGATGGTCAGCGCCATCAGCGTCAGGTTATTGATCGAAAAGCCAAGGAAATACATGGCGGCAAAGGTGCCGACCAGCGACAGCGGTACCGCGACTGCCGGAATAATGGTGGCCGGGACATTGCGCAGAAACAGATAGATGATCATCACCACCAGCCCGATGGCCAGCATCAGCTCATGCTGGGTATCCGCTACCGAGGCGCGAATGTTGGTGGTGCGATCGGTGAGCAGTTTGACGTCAACCGACTTCGGCAGCGTGGCGGTCAGCGACGGCAGCAGCGCGCGGATGCTGTCAGCGGTAGCGATAATATTGGCGCCCGGCTGGCGCTGCACGTTCAGCACAATCGCCGGCTGACGGTTGGCCCAGGCGCCCAGCCAGCTGTTTTCTGCGCCCTGTTCAACCGTGGCGACGTCGCCCAGCCGCACCGGCGCGCCGTTGCTGTAGCTGACGATCAGCTTGCGGTAATCCTCCGCGGAGGTCATCTGGTCATTGGCCGACAGCGTGATGGAGCGCGTTGGACCATCAAGGCTGCCTTTCGCCGAATTGACGTTGGCGTTGCTGATGGCGGTGCGCACCGTCTCGCTGGTGAGGCCGAGGGCCGCCAGCGCCTGTGCGTTCATCTTCACCCGCACCGCCGGACGCTGGCCGCCGGAGAGCGTGACCAGACCGACGCCGGAGACCTGGGAAATCTTCTGCGCCACCCGCGTCTCCACCATATCCTGCACCTGCGTCAGCGGCATACTGGTGGTGGTAACGGCCAGCGTCATGATTGGCGGATCGGCCGGATTGACTTTGCTGTACACCGGCGGATTCGGCAGATCGCCAGGCAGCAGGTTAGTGGCAGAGTTGATCGCCGCCTGCACTTCCTGTTCGGCAACATCGAGCGCCAGCGTCAGCTGGAACTGCAGCGTAATCACCGAGGCACCGCCGGAGCTTTGCGACGCCATTTGCTTCAGGCCGGACATCTGCCCGAACTGGCGCTCAAGCGGCGCGGTAATCGACGAGGTCACCACATCCGGGCTGGCGCCGGGATAGAGCGTGACGACCTGAATGGTCGGGTAATCGACTTCCGGCAGCGCGGAAACCGGCAGGAAGCGATAGCCCAGCACGCCGGCCAGCAAAATTGCGATCATCAGCAGCGTGGTGGCCACCGGGCGCAGAATAAACTGGCGTGACGGGCCGCCGCTGGCGTCGGGAGGCATCACCTGCATTATTGACGTTCTCCGCGAGCCGGTTGCGCCGCGCGCGTGCTGTGCGTGGCGGTACTCTGTGCGGCGACAATTTCCACCGTGGCGCCTTCGGTCAGGCGGTCGAGACCGTCAGTGACCACGCGCTGACCGGCCTGCAGCCCGGCATCAATCACCACTTTCTGGCTATCCTGCAGCCCGGCGGTGACGCGTTTCTTACTCACTTTGTTATCGCTGTTCACCACCCAGACAAAGTGGCCGTCGTTGCTCATCTGCAGCGCGGCGGTCGGGATCACCACTGCGTTTTGCAGCGTATCCACCTTCAGCCGGGCATTAACAAACTGATTGGGAAACAGGGCGTCGTCCTGATTGCTGAAGCGCGCCTTGAGTTTAATGGTGCCGGTGGTGACATCGATCTGGTTATCAATGCTCAGCAGCGCACCCGTGGTCAGCAGGGTTTTATTGCTGCGATCCCAGGCTTCAACCGGCAGCGGCTGACCGCTTTTCTGGGCTTTCAGGATCTGGCTAATGTTGTTCTCGGCAACGCTGAACACCACGTCAATCGGGTGCGTCTGGGTGATCACCACCAGACCATTGGTATCGCCGGCGGTAATGTAGTTGCCGACATCCACCTGCTTCAGCCCGACGCGTCCGGCAATCGGCGCGGTGATGCGGCTGTAGGTCAGATTGAGCTGCGCGCTGGCCACATTACCTTCGTCGGCTTTGATGGTGCCGAGGGTTTCACTGACCAGCGAGCGCTGGGTATCCAGTTCCTGCTGCGACACCAGCGAGGTTTTCGCCAGTTTTTCATAACGGCTGAGGTCGCGGCGCGCATTAGCCAGCGTCGCCTGATCTTTGGCCAGCTGGCCCTGCGCCTGGGTGAGCGCTACCTGCCATGGGCGGGGATCGATTTCTGCCAGCAGCGCGCCGGCCTCCACCTGCTGACCTTCCGTGAAGTGCAGCGCCATGAGCTGGCCGTCGACCCGGCTGCGCACCGTAACGGTGTTGGCCGCGGTGACGGTGCCGAGTCCGCTGAGGTAATAGGGCACGCTTTCGGTGGTCGCGGTTGCGGCCTGCACCGGTGCCAGCGGACGGCGTCCGCCGCCGTTGTTGCCACCGCGTCCGTGATGCGGCTGGCCATCAGCCTGGGTAGCCTGCGCAGGCTCGGCCGGATGCTGCCACCAGTAGTAAGCGCCCGCCAGCGCAGCCAGTACCACCACGCTAATCAGGCCCGTTTTTAATCGTTTATTCATTGCTCTGTGTGCTCTCCGGCGGTTTCGTTTTCCCCACATGCGCGCGCAAACGAACCGCGGCGCAAACGAAATGATTGTAGTCGCCCGGGTCGGGCAAAAATTGAAGGAATTAAGAATATCGCCCCGGGCACGCTAAGTATTCATATTCAGTAAATATTTTGGCAGCAATACGCATAAGCGTGACTTTTTCCTTTGCTAAGCTGAATGACAGACCAGTCTCGTTTCACTAAGGAGGATCACATGCGTCAACACAAAACCCGTCAGCTGGGCGACAGCGGTATCAGCGTGCCGCTGCTGACGTTTGGCGGCAACGTTTTTGGCTGGACGGTCGATGAAAAAACCTCGTTTTCACTGCTCGACGCGCTGGTGGAAAAGGGGCTGTTCTTCATTGATACCGCAGACGTTTACTCACGCTGGGCGCCGGGCAACGCCGGCGGTGAATCGGAAACCATCATCGGTAAGTGGCTGAAAAAAAGCGGTAAGCGCGACAGTATCGTGCTCGCCACCAAGGTAGGTATGGAGCTGACGCCGGAGAAAACCGGGCTGAAACCGGCCTATATCCGCCAGGCCGTGGAAGATTCGCTGCGCCGCCTGCAGACGGATGTCATCGATCTCTATCAGGCGCACCGTGATGACGACAGCACGCCGCTGGTGGAAACGCTGAAAGCCTTCGACTCGCTGATCAAAGAGGGCAAAGTGCGGGCTATTGGTGCGTCCAACTACAGCGCGCAGCGCCTGCAGGAAGCGCTCGACATCAGCAAGCAGGAGGGACTGGCGCGCTATGAAACCCTGCAGCCGGAGTACAACCTGTACGATCGTCAGGAGTATGAAAGCGGACTGGAGCAGGTGGCGGTGAAAAACGGTCTCGGCGTGATTAACTACTACTCGCTGGCCAGCGGTTTCCTGAGCGGGAAGTACAAGAAGCCGGAAGACGCCAGTAAAAGCGCGCGCGGCCAGGGCATTGTAGAAAAATACCTCAACGATCGCGGTAAGCGCATCATTGAAGCGCTGGAAGATGTCGCGGCCTCGCACGACGCCTCTGCTACCCAGGTGGCGCTGGCGTGGCAGATTGCGCGACCGAGCATCACGGCACCGATTGTCAGTGCCACCTCGCTGCAGCAGCTGGATGAGCTGGTGAAAGCCACTGAGCTGGAGCTCAGCAAGCAGGAGATTGAAGAGCTGGCCAGCGCCAGCAAGCCGTAACGCGAAGCGGGACGCTGCGGCGTCCCGTCACGTAATAATTTTTTCGCCACGCAAAAAATGCCTTTTTCCTCCAGAACATATCCATTCATCGATCGCTGTCACAATTGCGTTAAGTCACTGTCACCTTTGCACTCACTGCGCACAGATTTGCAAAAACTGACATAACCTCAGCATTATTCTCTGCCCGTTCCTCTCCGGAAATTCACAGAAGAATAATCATCATGAACAGAAAAAAAGCAGTGCAGCATATGCCTCGCCTGGCAGCGGGCACCCTGATGTTTGCTATGTTGAGTGCGTCGGCGGTGGCAGCCGATGCGTTCAGCTACGATTCTCCCTATATGTTTGGCGACTGGGGCGGTAACCGAACACAGCTGGAAAACGACGGCGTGAAATTCGACGTTAACTACACCATGGAGAGTGCTTCGAACCTGGGCGGCGGTGCCGATACCAACACCTCGATGCGCTACAGCGATCAGTGGGCGTTTGGCCTGAATCTTGACCTGCAAAAACTGCTCGACTGGCAGGATGCGCAGTTCCAGATGACCATTACCGACCGTAACGGTCGCAATATCTCCGATCAGGTGGCAGACCGCCGTACCGGCATGCTGTCATCGGTGCAGGAAGTGTACGGACGTGGCCAGACCTGGCGTCTGACGCAGTTCTGGCTCAGCAAAGGGCTGTTTGATAACACCGTCAACCTGAAAGCCGGTCGCGTTACCGTCGGGGAAGATTTCGACAACTTCGACAGCAAGTTCCAGAACCTCGCATTCGGCAGCGGCCAGGCGGGTAACTGGCGCGGCGACCGCTGGTTTAACTGGCCGGTTTCCCAGTGGGGCGGCCGCGTGAAGGTTAACTTCACGCCGGAAGTGTTCTTCCAGGTGGGCTTCTACAACCAGAACAGTGCCAACTACGATCGCGGTGACGGTTTCCGTCTGGATACCAGCAACTCCGAAGGCAACCTGGTGCCGGTGGAACTGGGCTGGAAACCGACCTTCGGGCCGGCTAACCTGCCGGGTAACTACCGCATTGGTTATTACTACTCTTCGGCCAACGGCGATAACTACGGCAGCTGGCGCGATGGCGCTTATCAGAGCAAGGACCACGCCTACGGCGGCTACGTGCTGTTACAGCAGCAGCTGACCGCACAGGGCGGCGATGCCAGCCGTGGCCTCGGCGTGACGGTGCAGGCGGTGATGAACGATCACAAAACCTCAAAAACCGACAACTATCAGTCGATCAGCTTTACCTGGAAAGGGCCGTTTGATGCGCGTCCGCAGGATGAGATTGGCGTCGGCGCGGCGCGTATTCACGTCAACAGCGCGTATACCCGTTCGCTGCGTCAGCAGAATGATGCCAACGGCGAAACTGATTTCGACAGCCCAACCTATCTGCCGATTCAGGATGGTTCCGAGTACAACTACGAGGTTTATTACAATGCGCAGCTGACCAAATGGCTGCAGCTGCGTCCAAACCTGCAATACGTGGTGGCACCGGGTGCGGTGAGCGAAGTGAAAGATGCGTTTGTGGGTGGGATCAGTGCGAACGTGAATTTCTAATCTGGCAGAAGTGACTTTTCCCTCTCCCTTTGGGAGAGGGCAGGGTGAGGGGAAAATCGCACGGAGCTGTCTGGCCCTCACCTTAACCCTCTCCCGCAAGCGGGAGAGGGAATTATCTGAACATCACTTCGGCCCAGCGCGCCAGGCCGGCGGTGACCGAGCCGAAATCATCGCCGCTGGTGATGGGCGTGTCGGGCAGCGCCTGCTGCAGCGCGGCGCGCAGGATCGGCGAACGGGCGCTGCCGCCGGTAAGGTAAATCACCTCCGGACGGGTGTCACAACTGGCCAGCGCCAGCTGCACCTGCTCAAGAATGCGCGCCAGCGGCTGGTTGATCGCCTCTTCCAGCTGCGCGGCGCTGATCTCCGCCTGTAGCGTTTGCGCAATAAACGCCAGCGAGGCCGCGGTCTCGCGCTGATCGGAGAGCGCAATCTTGCTCTCTTCCGCCGCGCGCACCAGCCGGTAGCTCAGCTTCTGTTGCCAAACTTTCAGCAGATGTGCGACTTTATCGCCCTGTTCGGCATCACGCACCAGATCGCGCAGCAGCTTACCGCTGGCAGCCGAGTAGAAGTCGCTTTGTGCCGGCACATCGTTAATCGCCACCGCGTTCCACCACGGCAGCGCGGGCAGGGCAGTGCCCTTCAGCGTGTTACCGCCCAGACCCAGCAGCGGCATCAGCGTTTTGAACGCCAGCATGATATCGAGGTCGTTACCGCCGACGCGGCAGCCGCTGTGGCCAAGCAGGCTGGCACGGCGATCGGACTGATTACGCCACTGCGGCCCCATCAGCAGCATGGAGCAGTCGGTGGTTCCGCCGCCGATATCCACCACCAGCACGCGAGTCTCCTGCTGCAGCGTGGCTTCAAACTCCAGACCGGCGGCAACCGGCTCGAACTGAAACTCGACGTCGCGGAACCCGGCACGCTGTGCGGCACGCAGCAGAATGCTCTGCGCCTGCTGGTTGGCGTCTTCACCGCCCAGCCCCTGGAAGTTGATTGGCCGGCCAATCACGGCCTGATCAATCGGTTGATCGAGCTGGGTTTCACCCTGCTGGCGAATGTGCAGCATCATGGCGCACACCAGATCTTCAAAGAAGGCGATCTGCTGGGGTTTCAGGCCGCTGGCGCCGAGGAACGACTTCGGCGATTTGACGAACCACACCTCTTCCGGATCGACCATATAATGCTGCAGCGCGGTCAGACCAAACTGCACGCTGGCGGGCGTTACCTCGATATCCTCTTCGCGGTTATAACGCAACGCGCGCTGCAGTAGCGCGGTGCTTTCGCTGTCTGGCGTGGGGACCTGATGATGGCGGTGCAGCCATTCACTGATGGCTTCGCGCGTGGGCGCGCAAATCATGGAGGGAAGCAGGCGCTGACCGTTTTCCAGTGTCAGTAACCGCGGTGTGCCGCTATCCGTTACCGCGATGGAACAGTTAGCCGTGCCGTAGTCGAATCCGATAAACATTGTATCCCCCATGCCAGAAAAAAGGGGGCGACTTTAGCGCAGCCAACGCGGCCTGGCAATGGGCAGCGCCGCAGTTTATCCCTGAACTTCCTGGTAAACCTGATACTGGCCGCGCCCGGCGTGTTTGGCGCTATAACAGGCGACATCGGCCTGCGACATCACCACATTGCTGATGCAGTTATGCTGATCGATTTGCGTGATACCGGCGCTGGCACCGACGTGATACGGCCGGTCCTGCCAGATAAAAGTAAAGTCATGCACCGCGCTGACGATGCCCTGCACCACCTCGCGCACCTGGTCAACATTGCTGTAGGGCAGCAGCAGGCCAAATTCGTCACCGCCGAGGCGCGCCAGCACATCGCTATTGCGCAGGTGCTGTTGCATGAGATCGGCCAGTGCGCGCAGCAGCGCATCGCCAGCGGCATGGCCGGCGGTATCGTTGACCGCTTTAAACTTATCCAGATCGATAAACACCAGCACGTGCTCACTGTGATGCGCGGCGGCGTCATTCACCAGTCGCTTCAGCTGCTGTTCAAAGCTGTGACGGTTCGGCAGGCGCGTCAGCATATCGTGGGAGGCGCTGTAGCTCAGGCGTTTCATCATGCGGCGCGACTCGCTGACGTCATGAATGACCATTACGGCACCGATGTCGCTGCCGGTCAGGGTTTTCAGCGGCGTGATGCTGTAGTGAATCTCGACCTGGGCACCATCCGGGGTATGCAACACCAGCTCCTCTTCCAGGTCCGGTGTGGTTTTGCTGGCGGGCAGGCTGCACAGCAACAGATTCTCCACGCGCGGCCCCTGCGCGCCACGCGTAATCGTCAGCAGTTCGCTCAGCGCCACGCCAGCCGCTTTCGCCTGCGGCCAGCCGCTCAGCGTCTCGGCCACCGGATTCATGAAGGTCACCCGCATCTCATCGTCAGTACAAATCACCGCTTCACCGATCGAGTCGAGGGTGATGGCCATACGTTCCTTCTCCTGGAACAGCGCTTCATTCAGCGTGCGCAGCGAGGTGATGTCCTGACAAATGCCCAGCATGCGTTCGATCTGCCCATCCTTGCTGATGATGCTATTGGCCTCGGAGCGCACGTAGCGCACGCCCTGCGGCAGATTGATGCGGTACTCCAGCTGGAAGGCGCTGCGGCGTTCAATCGCCTGCTGAATGGTGAGCGCGGCCGCTTCGCGTTCCTGAACATCGACCAGATGCAGCCACAGATCGTAGCTCGGCACCCGGTGCGGCTCCAGCGCAAATAACTCGTACATGCGCTTGTCCCATAACATCTCGCCGTTTAGCAGGTTCCACTCCCACACGCCGATGCCGCCCGCTTCGTTGGCCAGCGTGATGCGCTCCATCAACCGCTGGTTGACCTGCTCGCTCTGCTTCAGCTCGGAGATATCCACAATCTGCGCGATAAAGTAGAGCGGGTGCAACTGCGCATCACGCACCATCGAGACTGTGAGGCGCGCCCAGACGATCTCGCCATCTTTGCGGAAATAGCGCTTCTCCAGGGTATAGGTCAGGATCTCACCGGCGATCAGCCGCTCCAGCTGCTGCAGGTCGCTGTTGAGATCGTCCGGATGGGTGATCTGCTGAAAGGTGAGTTTTTTCAGCTCTTCCGCCGCGAAGCCCAGCGTGCGGCACAGCGACTGGTTGACCTGCTGCCAGCCGCCTTCCGGCGATACCAGCGCCATGCCGATGGCGGAATACTCCATGGCGTTGCGGAAGCGGGTTTCGCTTTCGCTGATGTGGTGCTTTTCACGCTGGAAAGCATCCATCACCAGCGACATCACGTGGCTCGGCAGCAGCACCAGCAGAAACGGCAGCCAGGTGCTGACCTGGCCGAGCAGCAGATCGTTGCGCGCCAGGTTGACCCAGTCGAGCGCCAGCAGCAGCGAGATAAAGCTGGCGTTGAGGAAAAACAGCAGAAAGGCTTCGAATTTGGGCAGGCGCACCGCGCACCAGAACAGAATCACCACGATAAAGGTAAACGGCCACGGCAGGAAGCGCAGCGCCAGATAGCTGGCCAGCAGCGTGACAATCAGCGTGAGCAGCGTTTCCAGCTGACGTTCCGGCGTGATCAGCTGGCGCAGCGGTTTATCAGGCCACAGCAGCAGCACCGGACCGAAGGCCAGCACGCCAATCACTTCGGAGATCACCCATGTGGAGAAAAACGGCAACGAGGCGTGGCCGTCAACGTGCAGCATCCACAGCGCCACGACGCCGCCCAGCAGCGGCGCGATCAGGCCCGCAGCCAGCGCAAAGCGTATCCAGTCGGCCAGTGAGTTGAGCGGGGCTTTGCGGTCGAGCAGCGCGCGCAGCATCAGCCCGCCGAGGATGGCCTGCACCATATTAAGGATGGCGAATTTGACATTGCTCAGGGCCGGGCCGATCACCAGCAGATTGGCCAGCGCCGTGCCGAGCACGCAGCTGGCCAGCAGCAGCGGTACCTGTCGCGAGGGGGCGCGGAACACCACGACGGTCATTAACGCGGTGGAGTACCAGAGCGGGGAAATGCGGCCGCTGACAACAATCAGTTCCAGACAGAACAGCGTCAGTAAAAATGCCAGCGCGCAAAGCAGCAGGGCGCTGAGCCACTTTTTTTGCGGATTATCCTGCGAGGTTACTATCTCAAGAGTCATGCACGAATCCAGCAGCGCGCATTGATTACTCGAAGAAAAATGCGCCAGTCAATCTCTTAATCCATGCTAGCACATCTGTCAGATATCTTTGTGCGGAAATGTTTTTTTGCGGCCTGCATCCAGGTGCGCATGAATGCGCACCCGACAAAACCGGTGAAATCTGCTGGCAGTATCGCGCCTGCTGGATCTGCAGCGATTCAGGTAAGGACACGACAAATTGCACGATTTGTAGCGGCGCGATTTATCGCGCAATAAATTGCGCCGCTACCGTATGTGCAATCATTTGTGGAACGTGTTCAAAACGTAATGGACAGACCTTACACCCTTTACCGCGCAACGCACTCAGCGAAACAAATCGGCGCGGGTGAAGGGCTTTTCCAGCCCGGCGAGGTCAGCGGAAAAACGCTCGAGGAACTGCTGGGTGGTGGCGACGCGGCCGTGGCCCATCAGCAACAGCGGAATCAGAAATGCCACCGCCACCTGCACCACGCTAAACCCCTTCAGCGCGGTGCGGCGCTGGCTCAGCAGGAACGCGCTGCTCAGGGTAAAGCCCAGCATCAGTCCGGCCAGCACTTCACTCACCGAGTGCGCATGGATCACCAGGCGCGATAATCCCACCATCAGCGGAATCAGATAGCCGATACCGATGGTCAGGGCGCGCCAGAACGTGGGCCAGCGGCCGGAAATCAGCCACATCATCACCGGCCACAGCGTCGCTGACATCGCGCTATGGCCGCTGAAACCGGTAAAGTTATAACGCGCGCTGCCAATGCCGAAGCCGAGAAACATAATTTTCGAGATGCTGACCAGCAGGCCCGCCAGGCCAAACGCCAGCAGCCAGTACCAGACGGTGCGACGGTTGTCGCTTTTCCACGGCAGCACCAGTGCGATGATCACCGCAGTGGGGATCAGCAACATACTGTCGCCGAAATAGGTCAGGGTTCTCCAGCTCATACTTTTCCTTGCAACGACTATCGGGCTCCCGCCAGTCACACGGCGGGCAGAGAAACAGTGTATCGATTAAGCCGCTGGCTGCAAAACGGGATAGTCTGAAAAGGCGGCGCGCCGGTTTTCACTGGCATCAACCCGGTGAAATCCCTATAATTGCCGCCAACTAACCCTCTCAATCGGCCTGTTTTTGTGCAGACAGAAACCGGCTCCAGTTATCAGGTCTTAAAAAAGTATGACTGACAAGTCTCATCAGTGCGTGATCGTTGGCATTGCAGGTGCATCCGCATCCGGAAAAAGTCTTATTGCCAGCACGCTCTATCGTGAAATCCGTGACCAGGTCGGTGACGAGCATATCGGTGTGATCCCCGAAGATGCCTACTATAAAGATCAAAGCCACCTCACCATGGAAGAGAGGGTGAAAACCAACTACGACCATCCGAGCGCGATGGACCACGATTTGCTGCTGCAGCATCTGCGCGCGCTTAAGGCCGGCGAAGATATCGACCTGCCGGTTTACAGCTACGTTGAGCACACCCGTACCGATGAGTGTATTCATCTGAAGCCGAAGAAAGTGATTATTCTGGAAGGGATTCTGCTGCTGACCGATGCACGGCTGCGCCAGGAGCTTAACTTCTCGATCTTCGTTGATACCCCGCTGGATATCTGCCTGATGCGCCGTATGAAGCGCGACGTCAACGAGCGCGGGCGCTCGATGGACTCGGTGATGAGCCAGTACCAAAAGACCGTGCGCCCGATGTTCCTGCAGTTTATTGAGCCTTCCAAGCAGTATGCCGACATCATTGTGCCGCGCGGTGGTAAAAACCGCATCGCCATTGATATCCTCAAGGCCAAAATTAACCAGTATCTTTGACGACGCCCGTCCGGTTCAGCGGGACCGGAACGGGACACCGTGCGTCCGGATGGACGTGACGCGAACGGTTTGTCACAACCTGACCACCTTTCGCTACACTTAAATCATGGAGTTTCTGCGATGAGATTATGCGATCGCGATATTGAAAGCTGGCTGGACAGCGGCAAGCTGGCCATCGATCCCCGTCCGCCGGTTGAGCGCATCAACGGTGCCACCGTGGATGTGCGCCTCGGTAACCAGTTCCGTACCTTTAGCGGCCACACCGCACCGTTTATAGATTTAAGTGGTCCAAAGCATGAAGTGAGCGCGGCGCTGGATCGCGTGATGAGCGATGAGATTGTGCTGCCGGAAGGGGAAGCGTTCTTTCTGCATCCGGGTGAACTGGCGCTGGCGGTGACGCTGGAATCCGTCACCATCCCCGACGATCTGGTGGGCTGGCTGGATGGCCGTTCGTCACTGGCGCGCCTCGGGCTGATGGTGCACGTTACCGCGCACCGCATCGATCCGGGCTGGCAGGGCCGTATCGTGCTGGAGTTTTACAACTCCGGTAAGCTGCCGCTGGCGCTGCGTCCCGGCATGCTGATTGGCGCACTGAGCTTTGAACCGCTGTCCGGGCCGGCGGCGCGTCCTTACAATCGCCGCGAAGACGCCAAATATCGCGGGCAGCAGGGCGCTGACGCCAGCCGTATTGATAAAGACTAACGTTTCTCCTGGAGTGATTTCGCGCCAGCGGCCTGAAATCTGACGGTGATGAGGATGCAATGAGAAGACTGATAACCACGCTGGCCATCCTGTTAGTGGTGGTCGTAGCGGGCATGACGGCACTGGTGTTGCTGGTCAATCCCAACGACTTTCGTACCTATATGGTACAGCAGGTAAAACAGCGCAGTGGTTATCAGCTTGAAGTGAGCGGCGACCTGCGCTGGCACGTCTGGCCGCAGCTCAGCATTCTGGCGGGCCGCATGAGCCTGACCGCGCCCGGCGCCAGCCAGCCGATGGTGACCGCCGATAATATGCGTCTGGACGTCAATCTGTGGCCGCTGCTGTCGCATCAGCTGAGCGTCAGTCAGGTGATGCTGAAAAACGCGATTATTCGCGCCACGCCGGACAGCGCGGTGCAGAAACCGCAGGGCGCGCCGATTGAGCCGGGCGACAGTGAACCGACCATCGCCGCCAGCAATGGCTGGACCTTTAACATCAGTAAACTGCGCATCGCCGATAGCCTGCTCATCTGGCAGCAGCCGGGCGGTGACGAGTATAACTTCCGCGATCTCAACCTCAATCTGAATCAGGACGATAACCGGCAGGCCAGCGTTGAGCTGGCGACCCGCGTGTCGCGCAATCAGCGTAACCTCAGCCTGAACCTGAAAGGGCAGATGGACGTGGCGCATTATCCGCACCGTATCAGCGGCCAGCTGGATGAGCTGGATTATACGCTGGACGGCGCGAACCTGCCGCCGCAGGGCATTAAAGGGACGCTGAGCGGGCAGGCGCAGTGGGATGGCGACCAGCAGCAGTTTGCGCTGAACAAGCTGCAGTTAACCGCGAACGACAGCGCCCTCGACGGCAGCGCTGAGGGCCGGCTGGCCCTGCCGCAGCAGCTCAACCTCGCGCTGCATGCGACCTCGCTCAATCTGGATAACCTGATGGCCAGCGCGCCCGCCAGCGATAACAGCACCACGCAGCAGGCTAACGTGATGCGCACGCCGGTGATCGCTGAGCCGCACGCACACAATAACGCCGACTCGCCGCTCAATAGCATGGATTTGCAGCTGACGCTCGACGCTGACAGCAGCGTGTGGCGCGGTCTGACGCTCAGCAATCTGCAAATTGACGCCCGCAATCAGCGCGGGCTGCTGACGCTCAACAAGCTGCAGGGCAAATTTGGTGACGGCCACTTTTCCATTCCCGGCTCGGTGGATATCCGTCAGCCGGTCACGCAGGTGGCGTTTCAGCCGGAGCTGAGCAGCATTGCCATCGCGCCGCTGCTTAAAGCGCTGGAACTGCCGGCTTCGCTGCAGGGCACGGTCTCGCTCAAGGGCGACATCAGCGGTGCCGGGCTGAGCGTGGCGGAGGCGAAACAGAACTGGCAGGGCAATGCAGAACTGGAAGCCACTAATCTGCAACTGGCGCAGCTGAATTTACAGCAGATGGTGCGCCGCGCCGTGGCGCGCGTCAGCAATCGCGTCAGTAACGATCAGCCGGATGATCAGGGAATTGAACAGTTAAGCGGGCGCATCAGCCTGAAGCAGGGCAACGTCACGCTGCCGGATCTGCAGGGCGGCAGCAGCCGGCTGGCGCTGCAAACCCACGGCAACGTGGATGTAGTCAAGCAGCAGCTGGATGTCACCATTAATATGATTCTGCGCGGCTGGCAGGGCGACGACCGGCTGGCGAAAGTACTCAACGGCCAGCCGATTCCGCTGCGCATGTACGGCAGCTGGGGCAATCTGCAGTATTCGCTGCCGGTAGATGACGTGGTGCGCCAGCAGTTGCAGGGCGAAGCCAAAACGCGCCTTAATCAGTGGCTGGATAGCCAGAAGTCTGCACCGCGGCAATAAAAGGGCCAGGGCGACGTTATCGGATTGTTCATCGCGCGATGATTCGCGCCGCGACCCCGCGTTGCACTGACGGGTAGCGGCGCAATTTATTGCGCAATGTACAACGGTGCGGATGTCAGGCATGCGCGATAAATCGCGCCGCTACAAATCGCAACACTGGTGGCCGGACACGCATAATAAATCACGCCCCGGCACCGGGTTAAATAAACGGTGCGGGCGCGACCGGCACAATCTCGACTTTTTGCACCCGATGGTTCTCCACCTGCAGGGTGCGCAGCAGATAATCCCCGACGCGCAACTCCTCACCTTCGGCCGGCACGTGCTGCAGGCTATCCATCAGCAATCCCGCCAGCGTATGGTAATTGCGCCTCTCGTCGAGCGGCAGCGCCACGTATAGCGCTAAATCTTCCAGCGGCATATGGCCGTTGGCGATCCAGCCGCCATGCTCTGCGGGCTGAATATCGTAACGGGCATCAATCTCTTCCCCTTCATTGGGCAGGTTGCCGGCGATGGTCTCCATCACGTCGCTCAGCGTTACCACGCCTTCCACCGAACCAAACTCATCCACCACAAAGGCAAAATGGGTGCGCGCATGGCGAAACTGCTCCAGCGCCTGCAGCAAGGTGACGCGCTCGGGAAACACCAGTGGCTGGCGAATCAGCGCACGCAAATCCAGCGATTTACTGTGCAGCGACTGATGCAGCAGATCGATCACATGCACCACGCCCAGCGGCTCGCGCCCCTGTTCGGTGATCAGCAGGCGCGTATGCTGGTTGCGGTCGAGTTTATCCATGATCGACTGCGGGTCTTCACTCAGATCAATATGCTCGACGTCATGGCGTGACGTCATGATGCTGTTGATCTGGCGCTGACCCAGGCCCAGCACGCGCATGATCATGCGCCGCTCCTGACGGTTAAACAGCGCTGCGCCCTGGTTATCGCTCAGCAGCGATGCCGTGTCGGCATCCAGATCGGCGCGCTGCGCTTCACCGCGCAAAATGCGCAGCACGGCTTCGGCAGTACGCTGGCGCAGCGGCCGTCCGGCGGTAAGAAAACGGCGGCGATTAAACAGCGCCAGCTGGTTAAAGATCTCAATCACAATCGAAAAGCCAATGGCCGCGTACAGATAGCCTTTGGGGATGACGAAGCCGAAACCCTCTGCCACCAGACTAAAGCCGATCATCAGCAGGAAGCTCAGGCAGAGAATCACAATGGTAGGATGGCCGTTAACGAAGCGCGTCAGCGGCTTGCTGGCCAGCAGCATTAACAGGATGGCGATGGTCACGGCGATCATCATCACCGGCAGGTCGTTGACCATACCGACGGCGGTAATGACGGCATCAAGTGAAAAGATGGCGTCCAGCACCACGATTTGCGCCACCACCGGCCAGAATTTAGCACCGCTGTTATTTTGACCCGATTCCTCGTCGCTGCCCTCCAGCCGGGCGTTCAGTTCGGTGGTGGCTTTAAACAACAGGAAGATACCGCCGCCCAGCAGCAGCAGGTCGCGGGCGCTGAAGCTGTGCTGGAAGAGGGTGAACAGCGGTTGGGTCAGCGTAACCAGCCACGACAGCGACGCCAGCAGCACCAGCCGTGATATCAGCGCCAGCAGCAGGCCGAACACCCGCGCGCGGTCGCGCAGCGTTGGCGGCAGCTTCTCCACCAGGATGGCGATGAAAACCAGGTTATCAATACCCAGCACCAGCTCAAGAACGATTAGCGTGACTAATCCTGCCCAGAGCGACGGATCGATGATCCACTCCCACATACTTTCATCACCATAATGTCTAAAAATGAGCTTAGTCTGATGATAGTTAATCGTCAGACAGGGTACAAATACGCCCCGGCCGCGCGGATGTCGCGGGCTGGCGGCTTATTAGGATTAATCTTACCTTGTTCAGCCGGGCGATAAGTGAAAAGTATGGATAAACATCCTGTGTGGATGAAGACCACTATTTATTCTTATCCAGCGGCAAAAGCGTACATTTTTAATGCGACTAATCTGAAGACGGGTATCGAATTATTCTGAAATTTGGCGTGAAATTGCCTGGCGGGGCTGGCATCAATACTTATGGCTGGTAGTCTTTTTCCTAAAATAGTGCAGGGAAGACGGGGCCTACTTGTAAACAAGCCAGTAATAACTAGTATAGCAACGTGTTAGTAAATGTCTGCGCCAATGTTGTTAATAGCGCGCTGTTTAGCTTCTTAATGTTGTGAATTGTGATCGTGCACGGGTTAAGGCGGGTATTTCCCGGCGTGGCGACAAAGCGCGGACAAAAAATAGGGTGTTGTAAGCGGTATTGGCAGCGACAGCCAAGGGCGGTAGCGTGCCTGACGTGGTTTTCACAGGTTAAGAATTGTCTGGCCTTGCGGCAAAAGGAAGTCAGACTAATCTGTTGGTATTTATCACAATTTTCTTGCTTAACTGGAAAGAGAATTGGCCTAAATGCCGGGGAGTTCGCCGCAGTTTGTCTCGCTGGTTTAGTTAGTGCATCGCTCATTAATTACTCAGGCTTAGGCGTTAGGGATTAAGGGAAATAAAATAAAAGAGTCAAATATGCGCGATAATGAATTTACATATAAAAGTCTTCTGACAAAAATTTTACTGGCGTGCTCGGATTTAATTTGTTTCAACGCGGCATTGTTTATTGCACTCGCGCTGATTAATTCGTTCGCCGATTCTCCACTGGCAGATATTTCTGAAAAAGACCTCAACTTAAAAATCGCCACCCATGTCTGCCTGTCCTTAATTTGTACAGGCTGGTTCTGGGTTCGCCTGCGTCATTATACCTATCGCAAACCCTTCTGGTTTGAGCTGAAAGAGATCTTTCGTACCATTCTCATTTTCTCTGTCATCGATTTGTCAATTTCAGCATTATCACAATGGCAGATGTCCCGTTTTGTCTGGGTATTAACGTGGATTTTAGCGCTGGTGCTGATTCCGCTGGCGCGCGCTATTTCCAAACGCGTACTGAATCATTTCGGTATGTGGAAAAAGCAAACCATTATTATTGGCAGCAACCGTAACGCGCAGGAAGCGTGGCAGGCGCTGCAGAGCGAAGAGGTGATGGGCTTTGATGTGATCGCCTTCTTCGACGTCGATGGCAGTTGCCCGCAGGCCAGCATCTCCGGTGTACCGGTGCTGCATAACGAGCAGGAGCTGTGGCAGCTGACCAACAGCGAAACCCAGTTTATCGTCGCGGTTGAGTTTGAGCAGAGTCAGCACCGCGACCGCTGGCTGAAAATGCTGGCGATGCATAACTGTCGCTCGGTCTCGGTTATCCCGACGTTGCGCGGCGTACCGCTGTACGGCACCGATATGGCTTACATCTTCAGCCATGAAGTGATGATTCTGCGTGTGAATAACAACCTGGCGAAACGCACCTCGCGTGTCCTGAAGCGGGCATTCGATATCGTCGGCGCGCTCAGCATCATCATCGCGCTGTCGCCTGCGCTGCTGGTACTCGGCTTCATGGTTGGCCGTGATGGCGGACCACCGATTTACGGTCACGAACGTGTGGGTCTCAATGGCCGCAAGTTCAAGTGCCTGAAGTTCCGCTCAATGGTGATTAACTCGAAAGAGGTACTGGAAGAGGTGCTGCGCACCGACCCGGTAGCCCGCGCCGAGTGGGACAAAGATTTCAAACTGAAAAACGATCCACGTATTACCAAAGTCGGTCATTTCATCCGTAAAACCAGCCTGGATGAGCTGCCGCAGCTGTGGAACGTCGTGCGCGGTGACATGAGCCTCGTTGGCCCGCGCCCGGTGATTGAAGATGAACTCTGCCGTTATGCCGGTGATGTTGATTATTACCTGATGGCAAAGCCAGGCATGACGGGATTGTGGCAGGTCAGCGGTCGTAACGACGTTGACTATGAGACGCGCGTCTATTTCGATTCGTGGTATGTCAAAAACTGGTCGCTGTGGAATGACATCGCGATTCTGTTTAAGACGGTCGGCGTGGTACTCAAACGCGACGGCGCTTATTGATAGACAGCAAGGGCAGGGGACGAAATAACGTTCCCGCCTGATAACTGCCGGTGCTGGGAGTGTCTGTAACTGATAACTGCCATTATCGAGCCCGAACAGAGCGGGTTATTAAGCCGCTTAACGATAACCCACTTTAATTGAAGTCGTCTGCAACCAGGATGACAACATAAACCAGGGAGCTAATGATAATGAACCTCAGTTTCAGTGTTTAATTCCTTGCCTTTATTTTTGTTAGACGCTTACACAGCGGCGTTTTCGCCTCTATCAATCATTAACTGATAGCGAAGAACCAGATGATAATGAAAACTAAATTGATACCGTTACTGGTATCCGCGACTTTCCTCTCCGGGTGCACCATCGAACCAGGTTCGCACCTTTCCACTAGCGGAAAAGATGTCATTGAGCAACAGGATAGCAATTTTGACATCGACAAATACGTTAACGTCTTCCCTCTGACGCCGCGTCTGGTTGAACAGATGCGTCCGAAGCCGCTGGTTGCTCAGGCTAACCCGCTGCTGCAGAACGAGATTCAGAGCTATCAATACCGCGTTGGCATCGGCGACGTACTGAACGTCACCGTATGGGATCACCCTGAGCTGACTACGCCGGCCGGTCAGTACCGTAGCGCCAGCGACACCGGTAACTGGGTGCAGGCAGACGGTACCATCTTCTATCCGTACATCGGTAAAGTGCGCGTTGCAGGCCGCACCGTGACGGAAATCCGCAGTGAAATCGCGCGTCGTCTGGCGCAGTTCATTGAAAGTCCGCAGGTGGATGTCAATGTGGCCGCGTTCCGTTCGCAGAAAGCCTACGTGACCGGTTCGGTCACCACCTCCGGCCAGCAGCCGATCACCAACGTGCCGCTGACCGTGCTGGATGCGGTGAACGCCGCGGGTGGCCTTGCCGCTGACGCCGACTGGCGCAACGTGGTGCTGACGCACAACGGCCGCGAGCAGCGCATTTCGCTGCAGGCGCTGATGCAAAACGGCGACCTGAGCCAGAACCATCTGCTCTATCCGGGCGATATCCTTTACGTACCGCGTAACGACGATCTGAAGATCTTCGTGATGGGCGAAGTGAAACAGCAGACCACGCTGAAGATGGACCGCAGCGGCATGACGCTGGCTGAAGCGCTGGGTAACGCACAGGGCATGGATCAAACCACCTCTGACGCCACCGGCGTATTCGTCATTCGTCCGATTCGCGGTGCTAACCGCACCAAGATCGCCAACATCTATCAGCTGAACACCAAAGATGCGGCGTCGATGGTGATGGGCACCGAATTCCAACTGGAGCCGTACGACATTGTCTACGTCACCGCAACACCAATCACCCGCTGGAACCGCGTGATTTCCGGACTGCTGCCGACCATCGTGGGTATCGACGATGCAAGCTCCGCAGCGCTGCGTTTCCGCAACTGGTCGGACTAAGGTTTTACCATGATTAAGTCAGTGTTAGTCGTCTGCGTCGGCAACATTTGCCGCTCCCCCACCGGGGAGCGTCTGTTTAAACGCGCACTTCCGCATACCCGTATCGCTTCTGCCGGTCTTGGTGCCCTGAAGGGCCATCCGGCGGATAAGACGGCCAGCGCCGTCGCCGCTGAACATGGCGTCTCGCTGGACGGTCATGAGGCTCAGCAGTTAACGGCCAGCATGTGCCGTGACTTTGACCTGATTCTGGTAATGGAGAAGCGCCACGTTGAGCAGGTGAATCGCATCGATCCGGCCGCGCGGGGGAAGACCATGCTGCTGGGCCACTGGCTTAACCAACAGGAAATTGCGGATCCGTACAAAAAAAGCCGTGAGGCCTTTGAAGAGGTTTACGGGTTACTGGAAAACGCTACCCAGAAATGGGTTAACGTACTAAGCCGATAGTTGGGAATATCCATGAATATCAAAAACAAGGTTATGACTGCGCCAAAAGAAGATTCGAATGGATGGGATCTGGCGCATCTTGTGGGACAGCTGATCGATCATCGCTGGATCATCGTGGCGGTCACCGCTTTCTTTATGCTGATGGCAACGCTCTACACACTGTTTGCTACGCCAATCTATAGCGCGGACGCTATGGTGCAGGTGGAGCAGAAAAACACCGCCTCGGTGCTGAACGAATTACAGGATGTGATTCCGACCACGCCAGCATCAGACACCGAGATTCAGATTATCGAATCCCGCATGGTGATTGGTAAAACCGTTAACGACCTTGGTCTGGACACGGTCATTCAGCAAAACTACTTCCCGGTAATCGGTAAAGGTCTGTCGCGCCTGATGGGCAACAAGCCGGCGCAGATTGCCATTTCACGCCTGGAAATTCCGCGCAGCATCGACAAACGCACCGTTGAGCTGGAAGTCACCGGTCCGCAGACCTATACCGTGAGCAAAGACGGCGACGAGCTGTTCAAAGGCCGCGTGGGTCAGCTGGAGCAGCACGGCGACGTCACCATGCTGGTTAGCGGCATTCAGGCTGACGAAGGCACCAGCTTCAGCGTCACCAAGCTGAGCGACCTGCAGGCGATTAAAACCGTACTGGGCGCGCTGACCGTCGCCGATAAAGGCAAAACCACCGGCGTGCTGGGCCTGGAGTTCCAGGATGAAGATCAGGAGCAGGCGAGCCGCGTGCTGAACCAGATCGTCAACAACTATCTGCTGCAGAACGTTGAGCGTAAGTCTGAGCAGGCGGAGAAGAGCCTCGAATTCCTGCGCACTCAGCTGCCTAACGTGCGTGCCAAGCTGGACGATGCGGAAGACAAGCTGAACACCTTCCGTCGTCAGAACGAGTCGGTGGACATGTCGCTGGAAGCCAAATCGGCGCTCGACTCTTCCGTTAGCGTCCAGAGCCAGCTGAACGAGCTGACCTTCCGTGAAGCCGAAGTTTCCCAGCTGTTCACCAAAGACCACCCGACTTACCGCGCGCTGCTGGAAAAACGCAAAACGCTGGAAGCGGAACAGGCGCAGCTGAACAAGAAAATCTCGGCCATGCCGCAGACCCAGCAGGAGATTCTGCGTCTGACGCGTGATGTGCAGGCCGGTCAGGAAATCTACATGCAGCTGCTGAACCGTCAGCAGGAACTGGGCATCAGCAAGGCCAGCACTGTGGGTGATGTGCGCATCATCGACCGTGCCGAAACCAGCACCAGCCCGGTGGCACCGAAGAAGCTGCTGATTATTGTCGCGGGTCTGATTGTTGGTCTGATGCTGTCGGTTGGTCTGGTGCTGCTGAAAGCGCTGTTCCACCACGGTATCGACAACCCGGAGCAGCTGGAAGAGCTGGGCATGAACGTCTACGCCAGCGTACCGCTCTCCGAATGGCAGCGTAAGAAAGATACCGAAGCACTGGCGCGACGCGGCAGCAAAGAGAAGTCGGATCCGCACAACACGCTGCTGGCGCTGGGTAACCCGACTGACCTCTCCATCGAAGCGATTCGTAGCCTGCGCACCAGCCTGCACTTCGCCATGATGGAAGCGAAAAACAACATCCTGATGATCACCGGTGCCAGCCCGGGTATTGGTAAAACCTTTATCTGTGCCAACCTGGCGACGCTGGTATCCAAAGCAGGTCAGCGCGTGCTGTTCATCGATGGTGATATGCGTCGCGGCTATACCCACGAGCTGCTGGGTGCGGATAACAAGACCGGCCTGTCTAACGTGCTGTCAGGCAAGAGCGAGTTCTCGCCGGCGATGATTCAGAAGGGCGTGTACGGTTTTGACTTCCTGCCGCGCGGTCAGGTGCCACCGAACCCGTCTGAGCTGCTGATGCATCGTCGCATGCAGGAGCTGCTGGACTGGGCAAGCAAGAACTATGACCTGGTGCTGATCGATACGCCGCCGATTCTGGCTGTGACCGACGCTTCCATCATCGGTAAGCTGGCCGGTACCTCACTGATGGTGGCGCGTTTCGAAACCAACACCACCAAAGAGCTGGATGTCAGCTACAAGCGCTTCGCCCAGAACGGTATCGAGATTAAAGGCGTCATCCTCAACGCCGTGGTCCGTAAAGCGTCCAATGCCTATGGCTATGGCTACGACTATTACAACTACGAATACGGCAAAGAGAGCAAAAGCTAAGCACTATCGGGGGCGGATTTTCCGCCCCTTTTTATGGCGCGTCTCTGGCTAAGCGCCATGCCTTGTGCCTCTGCAAAACATGCGGATACACCGCAGAGTATTGTAGCGGCGCGATTTATCGCGCAATAAATTGCGCCGCTACGGAACGTGCGGTGATTAACAGCAGACAACTGCGGCGGTGAAATTTATACCGCGAACATAATAACTATTTATTTTCGGTGCGTTTTGCACCACCCAACATACACACAGCACAATCTTAGGTATTTCCGTGACGGTACGAAAAGTCTTATTGAAAAAGAATACTAACGGCATGATTTTTCAGAACAAAGCCGATTCCTTTCTACAGGCCGCTCGCGTTACCGTTGAATCTGGAACAGCTGTTTAAGAGGTGCTGGCAATGCAGGACATCCGCTTCTCAATTGTAATTCCCGCTTATAACGCGTCGAAATCGATTGTCACGACGCTGGATTGCGTCAAAGCGCAAACCTATCGCAACTTTGAAGTCATCATCGTGGATGACAAATCCGCTGATGCTGCGGAACTGGCGCAGGTGGTGCGCGGCGAGCGCTATCAGGATCTGGACATCAAACTGGAGCTGTCTGAGGTCAAACTCAACGGTGCCGGCGCGCGCAACAAAGGTATTGAACTGGCGCAGGGCGACTTCATTAGCTTCCTCGACGCCGACGACGAGTGGCACGCGGACAAGCTGCTGGAAGTGTGCGATACCATCCGCAAGCTGGAAGCGCAGGGTAAATCGCGCTATGTCATCTTCAGCCAGGTCAATATTCATCAGGACGGCAGCTTCCTCAAAGTGATGCCGATGCAGCCGCCGGGTAAAAACGAGACCGTGGCGGAGTACCTGTTTGGCTGTTACGGCTTTATCCAGACCAGTACCATCGTGCTGAAACGCGAAGATGCCGCCAGAATCCAGTTTGATGCGCGCTATATTCGCCATCAGGATTATGACTTCTGCATCCGCGCCGACCGCATGGGCTATGAATTTGTGATGATCGCCAAACCGCTGGCGACCTACCATCTGGTGACCAAATTTGGTTCCAAACACAAAGGCGAGTCGGTGAAGTACTCCTTCTTCTGGCTCGACACCATGAAGCCGCACCTGACGGCGCGCGATATCCATACCTACAAAGCGTTCAAGCTGCCGCTGCGCTACAAAATGGATGGCAATTCGCTGCTGGCCAGCGTCAGTTTTGCGCGCTACTTCTTCCTCACCAACCGTGATAACCGCGCCTACTTCATCAATCGCCTGGTCGATAAGCTGAAGTCGCGCTTCACGGGGCGAAGAGCGGTTTCCTGATCGATTTATGACTTTCACTTGCTCCCGCAGCGGGAGCATTTTTTCGGTTCCTGACACTCCGGGTATACAAATGACAAATCATGTTGGCACCATCGGTATCGTGATGCCGATGTACAACGCGCGCAACACCGTGCTGCGTGCGGTTGAGTCGATCGTGAATCAGACCTACAGCGACTGGCATCTCTACCTGGTCAATGATAAATCCACCGATGATTCACTCGCTTTTGTGCGCGAGCATTGCCAGGATGCGCGCATCACTATCCTCAGCAACGAGGTCAACCTCGGCGCGGCGGAAACGCGCAACGTGGGCCTGCGCGCGGCCAAAGAGGAGATCATTGCGTTTCTCGACAGCGATGACGAATGGCACGCGGAGAAACTGGCCGAGCAGGCCGCGGCGCTGGCCGCCGGTGACGACTTCGTCATCACCCATTATCACTACAAAACCAAAACCGCCGATCACGACATCAACTACCACAAACCTTATCTGCAGCAGGAAAACTTCGTGAAGAAGCAGTATCGCGTCTGCTTCTCCTCGGTGTGTTTCCGTCGTCCGCCACAGGGCATCTTCTTCCAGCGTAAAGGCCATGAAGACTTCCTGTTCCTCTATGAGCTGTTCCTCCGCTACAAACAAGCCCGGGTGATCCAGAAGACGCTGGTCAACTACTACGAGCTGGGCGATTCGCTGTCGCGTAACAAAAATAAAGCGGCGAAATGGCACCTCGAATTATTAAGAATTATCTATAAAAACAATCCTTTAAAAATCTATTACTATTACGGCTGGTATATGGTGAATGGGGTTCTTTTCACCCTTAAACATCGCTAAGACCCTGTGTCCTTCGCGCTGCCGCTACGTTGGCTGCGCACGTCCATCCCGGTCACTTACTTGAGTAAGCTCCCGGGAATGAACGCACTTGCCGCCTTGCGGCAACACAAATGACTTGGGTCTGGATTTGAGCAATTTGAGGTGAAAAGTATCAGATGAAAAAGATTGTTTTGGTTATTAAGGATGCCTACTCCTACGCAGGCACGGAGAACATCTGCAACTTCATGTCGGAGTGCCTCGGTGAAGAGCATGCCGTCACCATTTACTCGCTGGAAGGGCACGGCAAAACCTTTTACCCGTTTGAGCGGGTGAAAGAGATTGTCAGCTTCGAAGGCCACAGCAACCCGATCAAAAGTGCCGTGGCGCGCATCCATCAGGAGGGCTTCGACAGCGTATTCCTGATCAGTATGGGGCGCCTGAGCGTGATGTTTGCCTTCTGGAACCTGATGGCAATGAAGAAAAAAACCTTCAAAGCCTACGCCTGCGAGCACATCGCTATTAACTCGTTCAGCAAGCCGATCAAACTGCTGAAGTGGCTGCTGCTGCGCTACTACGATCAGGTGATCGTGCTGACTGACAAAGACCATCAGGTCTTCACCCGCTGGCATATCCCCAGCCAGCAAATTCCTAATCCGGTAGTGTACAAATCCTGGCAGCGCGAGACGCGCAGCCGTCAGGCGCTGGCGGTAGGCCGCCTCGATAACCAGAAGGGCTTTGACCTGCTGCTGGATATCTGGGCCGACTTCAGCAAAAAACACCCGGAGTGGAAGCTGGTGATCGCCGGTGACGGCGAACTGCGCCAGCAGCTGCACGATCAGGCCGCGGCGCTGGGCATCACCGACAGCGTTAACTTTGTCGGCAAAGTCAGCAATATCAATGATTACTACCGCGATAGCGACATGGCGCTGATGACCTCACGTTATGAAGGACTGCCGCTGGTGCTGCTGGAAGCCAAATCCTGGTCGCTGCCGGTGGTGGCCTATGACTGTCCGACCGGACCGCAGGAGATCATCAATCACGGCGAAGATGGCTTCCTGGTGCCAATGAACGACAAAGCCACTTTCCTGGCGCGCATGGAGCAGCTGGCCAGCGACGATCGCCTGTTCTTTGCCATGAGCGAAAAGACCAAAGAGACGGCGCTGAAGTTTGACGGTAATCAGATCAAACAGAGCTGGCTGGCGCTGGTGTAACCACTTTTATCGTGCCTCGGGGATACCTTTTCGGCCGCCATGCGGCCCCATGACCACGGGATTGTTAGCATGAAAAGAAGAGAAGTCTTGCAAACTGCAGCCTCCTCCATTGTTGCCGCGCTGTCGGTGAGCGCGTTTTCCAGTTACGCCGCCAAAAGTGGTCAGCCGGCGCTGAAAGCGGTTGATGCCTCCAGCGTCCCGCCGGGCGATGTGCCGATTCTGACGCCGGAAAACGTCTATACCATGCCACCGCAGTTCTGGCAGAACTTTGAGGGCAAACTGTGGATTGGCGCAGCAGGCAAAGATGCCAGCCAGGCCGGCAACCAGATTCCGGTGTATCTGCGCGACGCCAGCGGTAAGGTTTCCCAGGTGAGCCAGCCCATTGCGCTCAATAAAGGCAACTTTGCCCAGTTTATTCACGATAATGCCGCGTTAATCGCCAATCCCGCGCACTCGATGGTGGTGGAAGATAACCAGGGTAATACGCTGTTTTCCATCAGCGACGTGTCGCGCCCGAACGCCAGCAACTTCAGCCAGCGCCTGGCGCAGCCGAACGGCTATCAGCTGATCGGCGAAATACCGTCGGTGGAAGAGCTGCGTAAAACCCGACCGCTGTTTGCCGGGGCGAAAATCAAGCTGAAAAGCTGGCACGAAGGGCTGGAAGTGGGCGGCGGCGAGTTCGTCGGCGTGTATGGCGAAGGCGAAGATGATGGCGGCGTGATTTTCAGCGGCAACGGATTCTACTGGCGCCGCGTGGTGGAAGATTTCAACCGTCTGACGCTGTTTGACTTCGGCGCCATCGCCGATGGCAAAACCGATACGGCACCGGCGATCAAAGCCATGTATCAGTGGTCGCTCAAGGCTAACCAGCAGATCTGCGTGCAGTTTCCGGCAGGCACCTTCTTCGTGACCGGCTGTGACTTTGGCGATCAGCAACAGCGCTTCTTCCGCATTTCCGGCGCGATGGTTAACTTCGGCTATTTCCCGGCGACCACGCTGGTATCTGACGGTCGTTCCGAATTCCTGTTCCAGGTAAATGCGCGCTGGACCGAAATCTCCAACCTGATCTTCAACGGTCAGAACGACAAGCGGCCAAACAAACAGGGGCTGTTCCGCAACACCTGTCCGGGCGGCCAGTTCTTCCGCGGTGCCTGCCTGCGCTTCAACCGCGTCGGCGGCACCTCGATCAGCCTGCTGGATACGCTGGACTGCAAAATCGACCAGTGGTACGCCGACACCTGTACCGGTGACGTGATCAAAGCCAGCTGGTCCGGACAGAAGCAGGGTGCGTGGGACCACAGTACGGCGATTGAGCTGTCGAACTTCAACGCCCAGCGCTGTACCGGCGGCATGGTACTTAACCTGCCGCGCTGCAGCCAGTCGATCATTCATAATGGCTGGATTGAGCACAGTGAGCACCCCGGCGACATCTCGAACGGCCAGTGGATTATTGATGCGCTGAGCCTGGAAGATTGCAAAAACCCGCTGAACGCGCGCAATTCCCGTCTCAACATGCGCCAGACCAATCTGCAGTCTGGCAGCTGGATCGATAACTCGCTGGAAGGTGAGCGCTGGCTGAATATCTGGGAGATGGGCTCAACGCGGGTGGAGTCTTACGGCGTGGCCATCGACGGCAGCCTGAAATACAACTACATCACGTCGCGTTTCCGTCTGACCAACAACACCAATCAGGCCACCTGGTTCGAGCTGGGGAATTTTTACTCGCCCACCGTGGGTGACAGCTGGGAGATCGAGTTGTTTGGTCAGTCGCAGTTCAGCAACGGCAGCGACAAACAGCCGCTGCTCGACGTGATGGGCGGTAAACAGACCGGCGGTCGCGCGGTGATTCATTTGCAGCGCAAAACCAGCAAGGCGGAAGCCAGCTGGTCCGCGGAAGGCAGTTCGCCGGTTCTGGAGGTGCGCGTCGATGCGCGCAGCGATACCGATAGCAAAGTGTTCGTCAAACTGGCGGGCTGGACGCCGACGGCGGTGGTGCTGATTAAGAGCACTGCCAAAGATCGGTTCCTCACCGGCCGCTGTGCGCGCGTTGACGCCACCATGGCGCAGGGCAGTCCGACCAGCGACAGCCAACCGGCCCCGCAGCGGTTTAGCCTGCACAACGGTAAAGCCGGCATCGGCGGCAACGAGCAGGGCGATTTGCTGCTGGCGTCGCGCGCGCTGAAGCCCGAAGAAGTGGATACGCGCCAGCCGAAGGGGTTTGTTTCAGTGGTGATCAACGGCGAGCAGGTGGCGCTGCCGTATTTTGCGCTGAAGTCGTGAGGATTTAACGCAGGTAACGGTGCAATTTATCGCGGAGGCAACAACGGCACCGAGCGAGGACGGGAAAAGCGCAATAAATTGCGCCGCTACGGTTTGTGCAGAGGAGATTTCTGCACTGACCCTTTGCACAGTCTGTAGCGGCGCGATTTATCGCGCATGTAACACCTGTCGCAGGTATCAATTACGTCACAACAGGCAGTCGTTAATTTCGGGCCGCTGGCCCATTAGCAGTTTTTTCTTACAGAGTTCACTTAGCCAGTATGGAACTGGCGGCTTGTAAAAAATTACAAAAATTTATCTGGAGTTTTTATGAAGATTTTATTGGTGGGTAACCATACCTGTGGAAATCGTGGGGATGGCGCGATTTTACGTGGACTGATTGATTCATTGCAGGCCGCGCGTGGGGATCTGGATATCGATGTCATCAGCCGCTATCCAACCAGCTCCGGATATTTACTGCAGCAGCACATCCAGCAGGATTCGCTGTTTCTGCACAACAGTAAGGCGCCAAAAGGGCTGGTCAGCAGCCTGAAGCGCAAAGTCGCCAACCGTCTGATGCCGGACATCATGATGGCGCACCTCGGCAAAGGTGGCGTGTATAAATCCTTCTCGGTGCCGCCGCATCTGGCGGAATTCACCCGCAGCCTGGCGAAATATGACGCCATCATTCAGGTCGGTGGCTCGTTCTTCGTCGATCTGTACGGCGTCACCCAGTTCGATCACGCGCTGTGCGCGCTGATGGCGAAGAAGCCGCTGCACATGATCGGTCACTCGGTGGGCCCGTTCGAAAACCCGCGCGTCAATGCGCTGGCAAACTTTGTTTTTGATCGCGTCGACAGCCTGGTGCTGCGCGAAGAGGTCAGCCTCGATCGCCTGAAGCAGGATGGCGTGACCACCAGTCGGGTGAAGAAGGGCGTGGACACCGCGTTCCTGGTGCAGGCGCGTGAGGTGGAAAATCCGAGCCACAACCTGCTGCACTGGCAGAACATCATTCAGTCGCGCAAAACCATCGCTATCACCGTGCGTGAGCTGGCACCGTTCGACAAACGTCTTGGCGTCACGCAGAAAGAGTACGAAGCCGCGTTTGGCCGGGTGATCAACGCCATGATCGCCGAAGGTTATCAGGTGGTGGCGTTCTCCACCTGTACCGGCATCGACAGCTATGCCAAAGATGACCGTATGGTGGCGCTGACGCTGCGCGACCACGTTGAGCAGCCGGAGCACTACCATGTGATCATGGACGAGTTCAACGACCTGGAACTCGGCATCCTGCTCAGCCACTGCCATCTCACCATCGGCACGCGCCTGCACTCGGCAATCATCTCCATGAACTTCGGCACGCCAGCCGTGGCCATCAACTACGAGCACAAATCGCTCGGCGTGATGAACCAGCTGGGTCTGCCGCAGATGGCCACCGACGTACAGAGCCTGATGGATGGCTCGCTGATCGACAAAGTGCAGACGGTGCTGGCGGACTACGACAACGTGAAGCAAAAAGTGAACACCGCGGTGGCGCAGGAGCGTGAAATCGGCAACCGCATCACCGAAGAAATTCTCAACGTCCTGGGGTAAGTGATGAAGCTAACCTTTTTCACCATGCGTTTTCCGGTTGCCTCTGAGACGTTTGTCCTCAATCAGGTGACGCATTTCATCGATGCCGGCTATGACGTCGAGATCATCTCGGTGTTTCCGGGCGACATGATCAACCGTCATGCCGCGTTCGATGAGTACAATCTGGCGGCGAAAACCCACTATCTGCTGCCGGAAGAGAAGGTATCAAACCTCGACAAACTGACCCAGCGCATCGGGCTGATGCTGCCGAAAATCGCCAAACCGGCGCTGCTGAAGTCGCTTAACGTTGGCCGCTACGGTGCGCAGGCGAAAAAGCTGCTGCTGCCAGCCATTGTCGCCAATGCCCGGCAGACCTTTACCGCCGATGTGTTCCTGGTGCACTTCGGCTATGCCGGTGCGCTGGCGAATAAACTGCGCGAGTTGGGGGTGCTGAAGGGCAAGCAGGCGACGGTGTTCCACGGTGCTGATATCTCGCGTCGCCACATTCTTGAAGAGCACAAACTGGATTACATCAACCTGTTCAGACAGAGCGAACTGATGCTGCCGATCAGCCATCTGTGGGAGAACAAGCTGATTGAGATGGGCTGTCCGCGCGAGAAAGTGCACGTCACGCGTATGGGTATCGAGCCGGAGAAGTTTAACTTCCAGCCGCGCGACGCGTTCCACAAACCGCTGCGCATTGTTTCGGTGGCGCGCCTGACCGAGAAAAAAGGGCTGGACGTGGCGGTCAAAGCCAGTGAAATCCTGCGCGATAACGGCGGTCAGTTCCAGTTCACCATCATTGGTAACGGCGAGCAGGACGGCATGATGCGCGAGCACATCGCGCGTGCCGGCCTGGAAGACATGGTGACCATGCCGGGCTTCAAGCCGCAGGAGGAGATTCGTCAGGCGCTGAGCGAGGCCGATATCTTCCTGTTGCCGTCGAAAACCGCCGCCGATGGCGATATGGAAGGCATTCCGGTGGCGCTAATGGAAGCGATGGCGGTCGGCCTGCCGGTGGTGTCCACCTACCACAGCGGCATCCCGGAGCTGATTCAGAATAACGTCAGCGGCTGGCTGGTATCGGAAAATGATGCCGACGAGCTGGCGGACACGCTGCTGCGCCTGTCGCGCGGCGATGTTGACGTTGCACCGGTGGTGGCCGCAGCGCGCCATAAAGTGGAAACCGAGTTCAATCAGCACATCGCTTACGGTGAGCTGGCGAAAATTCTGGAGCGCATGGTGTGAGTGGATTAAAAAAACAGGCGGTGTGGCTGTTTGGCAGCACCTGCTTTGCCGCGCTGCTGCAGGTGCTGCAGCTGGCGGTGCTGGCGCGTAAGCTGGAAGCGCACGAGCTGGGTTTGCTGGCGATCATCAACGCCATTCTGGCGGTGGCTACCGTGCTGCAGGACATGGGCATGAGCAGCTACATCGTGCATCGTCAGGAGATTACACGTCGTGAGCAGAGCACCATTTACTGGGTTAACGTCTCGCTGAGCTTCTGTACCGGTCTGATCATGCTGGCCATCGCCTGGCCGGTGGCGTGGTTCTACCATCTGCCGGAGCTGACGGCGCTGATTATGCTCACCAGCCTCAACTTCCTCGTGCTCGGCCACCTGTCGCAGTATCAGGCACACTATGTGAAAACCAAACGCATGGTGACGCTGGCGAAGATTGAAATGGGCACCAAGCTGTTTGCCTTCCTGTGTACGGTGGCGATGCTCTATTTCACCTCGCTGACGGTGGCGGCGGCGATTCTCGGACTGTTCATTAACGCTTTCACGCGCATTCTCTGCATGATCTACTTTGGCGAGAAGTCGTGGCGGCCAACCTGGGAGTTCGACGGCAAAACCTTTGTCAGCGCGGTGCGTTACGGTATCTATCAGCTGGGTTCGCAGACCATTAACCAGCTGCGTACTCAGGCCGATGCGCTGATCGTCGGTAAAGTGATGGGTGCCGAGATGCTGGGGATTTACTCACTGGCGAAAGAGCTGATTCTGCAGCCGCTGAAGCTGGTGTCGCCGGTGATTAACCGCCTGGCGCTGCCGCGCTTCGCTGAGAAGCAGCACGATCCCGAGCAGCTGAAAAAACTGTTCCTCAAGGGCACCTTCGTCATCATGCTGTTCAGCAGTGCGATGTACCTGGCGATTGGTATTCTCTCTCCGGTGATTGTGCGTGTGCTGTATGGCGCTTCGCATGAGCAGGTGTATCACCTGATCCCGCTGATGCTGCTGTTCGGTATGCTGCGCCCGATGGGCGGCCTGACCGGCGCGATCTCCCAGGCGAACGGACGCACCAACGTCGAGTTCTACTGGAATATCGTCGCCAGCCTGGTGGTGGTGGTGGTGCTGGCCACTACGTGGATCTGGCCGAACGTGATTTACGTGGCGCTGACGCTGTCGATTTCCCAGGTGCTGATCTCCGCCTTCGCGCATCCGTTCTTCATCAAACCGGTGATTGGCATCCGCTTTATGCCCTATGCGCGCCAGTGGGTGTCGGTGTCGGTGGTGTTTGTCGGCCTGATGCTGCTGGTGAATCATTTCAACCTGTTCGTGATGCCCGAGTGGTTTGAGGGCTGGCTGTAAGCGGTGATGACGGGGGCGGTCGTTAGCAATGACAACATGTTTGTCAGTTAAGCTCTGAAACCGTTCAGCAACCGTTGCACTTTTGGTAGCGGCGCAATTTATTGCGCGATAAATCGCGCCGCTACGAATTTTATGCGATTTGTATTTGCTGTTACTGAACGGCATTACGCCATTTTGCGACCAAACCCTGACGCCACCGGTCAAAACAACATCCTTAATCGCCGCCAGCCTTTTCCGCTGCGACACCACACCTTCGCCCCAATGATGTTTCCGCAACGCCGGTCTGAACGCTCAGCAATCACTGGCCTCACCGGTCATTGCTCAGCACTCTGCCTTCCACTGTTTTTCAGCCATTTAGCCGCTTTTTTTTTCCGCCTCATCGCTGACTGGCAGATGGACTTTTTGACGATTTTTTATGTGTTGACAGAGAGTTAGTGCCGGTTTTTCAGATAAAGATTATACTTGCTCAACCGGCCGATCCTGCATAATCGACCCCACGTATTCACTTCATGAAATGGAATAAATATGACCAAGCTTAAAGCAGTAATCCCGGTTGCGGGTCTCGGTATGCATATGCTCCCTGCGACTAAAGCCATTCCGAAAGAGATGCTGCCTATCGTCGATAAACCAATGATTCAGTACATTGTCGACGAGTGCGTGGCGGCGGGCATCAAGGAGATTGTGCTGGTCACCCATGCTTCCAAAAATGCAGTGGAAAACCACTTCGATACCACCTACGAGCTGGAAGCGCTGCTTGAAGCGCGCGTGAAACGCCAATTGCTGAGCGAAGTGCAGTCAATCTGCCCGCCGGGCGTGACTATCATGAACGTGCGTCAGGCGAACCCGCTGGGTCTTGGCCACTCAGTACTGTGTGCCCGTCCGATGATTGGCGACAACCCATTTGTGGTGGTCCTGCCAGACGTGCTGCTGGATGACTCTACCGCTGACCACCTGCGTTACAACCTTGCCGCGATGGTGGCACGCTTCGAAGAGACCGGCCGCAGCCAGGTTCTGGCGAAACACATGCCGGGCGAAGACCTGTCCGAATATGGCGTGCTGACCACCGAGCAGCCGCTGGATAACCCGGGCGATATCAGCACCATCACCAACTTCGTGGAAAAACCTGAGCATCCGTCCGAGCTGAACTCAGACCTGACCGCCGTGGGCCGTTACGTGCTTTCTGCGGATATCTGGGGTGAACTGGAGCGCACAGAGCCCGGCGCCTGGGGCCGTATCCAGCTGACGGATGCCATCGCCTCTCTGAGCCAGAAAAAACCGGTTGATGCTCAGCTGCTGACCGGCACCAGCTTCGACTGCGGTCGTAAACTCGGCTACATGCAGGCCTTCGTCTCTTACGGTCTGCGCAACAACACCCAGGGCCGCGATTTCCGCGAAGCAATCCAAAAAATTCTGGCAAAATAATCTCTTTCCCCGCCGCGCAGGTTGCGCGGTTTTAAAGGAGTACACATGGCTATTTTGGTAACGGGCGGAGCAGGGTACATCGGCTCCCATACGGTGCTGGCGCTGTTAGAGCGCGGCGACGACGTTGTAGTCCTGGATAACCTTTGCAATGCCTCGCGCGAAGCAATCAATCGCGTTGAGAAGCTGGCCGGTAAGAAAGCGGTCTTCGTTGAAGGCGACATCCGCGATCGCGCCTGCCTGCGCGATCTGTTTGCCAGCAATGACATCTCAGCCGTCATCCACTTCGCCGCGCTGAAAGCGGTAGGCGAATCCACGCGCATGCCGCTGGAATATTACGAGAACAATGTCGCCGGGACCGTGGTGCTGCTGGAAGAGATGCGCGCCGCCGGCGTGTGGAACTTTATCTTCAGCTCATCCGCCACCGTGTATGGCGCTGACGCACCGGTTCCGTACGTCGAAACGACGCCGATTGGTGGCACCACCAGTCCGTACGGCACCTCCAAGCTGATGATTGAGTTCGTGATGCGCGACTTCGCCAAAGCCGAGCCGAACTTCAAAGCCATCGCGCTGCGCTACTTCAACCCGGTCGGCGCGCACGAATCTGGAGAGATTGGCGAAGACCCAACCGGTATTCCGAACAACCTGCTGCCGTACATTGCGCAGGTGGCGATTGGGCGTCTCGACAAGCTGGGCGTGTTTGGCGATGACTACGCGACGCCAGATGGTACCTGCCAGCGCGACTACATTCATGTCGTCGACCTGGCGGAAGGGCACCTGAAAGCGCTGGATCACCTGCCAAAAGTTGAAGGTTACAAAGCTTACAACCTCGGCGGCGGCAAAGGCTTCTCAGTGCTGGAGATGATCAAGGCGTTTGAGCAGGCATCCGGTAAACAGATTCCATTCGAGTTCAAACCGCGCCGCGACGGCGATCTGCCAGCGTTCTGGGCGGATGCCAGCCTGGCGAACAAAGAGCTCGACTGGCGCGTCACGCGCGGTATCGATGCGATGATGCGTGATACCTGGAACTGGCAGTCGAAGAACCCGAATGGGTTTAAGTGATTAAGCAGGTAATGAGTAAAAACCCGGCATATGCCGGGTTTTTTTATGGGCAAATAATTTACTTTGGTGTTTTTTTGTTCAGGCATTCATTTGCGGGATGCAGAAAAATCCTAATCAGCGCCAGACCAATGCATCAACTTCACAACTCATCATATTGATTTAGTGAAGCCCCGCTGCAGCCCTTCATTCTGCGAATGGCCAGCTATATTCTTTCCGACTCAGTAGCTTGCAGTTAACCGCAACGATGAAAAGAAATTAAGATTCGCCGCGTCGGCATCAGACAATAACCATGTTAATTCGGCAGCACAAAATGTATTATTTGCGATGGTCTCAGACAAGGCGGTTGATGCTGCAATATTGACCATAATTAGCCGAGACGGAAAGCACAGGATTGACTTGTTACACAGCATATTGGTTGCTGCAAGCCAAGGGCGGTAGCGTGGCTATTTTTTGTTTTGCTGAAAAATTGTCCCGCTGGAAATGATAGAGCAGTCTAAAAGACACATTTGAGGTTGTGGAATGTTACTTCCCGTAATCATGGCCGGAGGAACCGGCAGTCGTTTGTGGCCCCTTTCACGTGAATTGTATCCAAAACAGTTCATCAGCTTGCACGGACAGCACTCGATGCTGCAGGAGACTGTCAACCGCCTGACCGGTGTTGAAGCGCGAGCTCCGCTGGTCATCTGCAACGAAGAGCACCGTTTCCTCGTCGCTGAACAGCTTCGTCAAATCAACAAACTTTCCCATAACATCATCCTTGAGCCGGTTGGTCGCAACACGGCGCCGGCGATTGCTCTGGCAGCGATTAACGCGATTGAGCAAGGTGATGATCCGGTGCTGTTAGTGTTAGCCGCCGACCATGTCATTGAGAACCGCGCGGCATTCCACCAGGCCATCACCACCGCAACGAAATATGCCAAGCAGGGACATCTGGTCACCTTCGGCATCGTGCCCACCGGACCTGAAACCGGTTACGGCTATATTCATCGCGGTGAGCAGCTGGCGGGTGATGAACATGCGCCGTTTAGCGTGCAGCGTTTTGTTGAAAAGCCGAATCTGAAAACGGCTCAGGATTATCTGGCTTCCGGTGAATATTACTGGAACAGCGGGATGTTTATGTTCCGCGCTAAACGTTATCTGCAGGAACTGGAAAAATTCCGTCCTGATATTCTGGATGCCTGCCGCCGTGCCATGGCGAATGTGGCAGAAGGTAACGACTTCATTAGCATTGATAAAGACGATTTCATTGCCTGCCCGGATGAGTCAGTTGATTATGCCGTGATGGAGCAAACGGACGCAGCCGTTGTGGTGCCGCTGGATGCGGGCTGGAGCGATGTCGGATCCTGGTCCGCGCTGTGGGAAGTGAATGAAAAAGATGCAGCCGGTAACTCGCTTAAGGGCGATACCTTCCTGCACAACACTAAAAATTGCTACATCAACAGTGAAGATCAGTTGGTGGCAGCTATCGGCGTGGAAAATCTGGTGATTGTTAACACCAAAGATGCCGTGCTGGTGGCGCGCAAAGATCAGGTTCAGGACGTGAAACGCGTGGTGGAGTTCCTGAAGAGCGAATGCCGTACGGAATATCGTCGTCACCGTGAAACTTACTGGCCATGGGGACGCTGCGATCTGGTGGTAAATACCGGCCGTTTTAATGTAAATCGTATCACCGTTAAACCGGGTGAACGTTTCGAATTACAGATGCATTATCACCGAACTGAACACTGGGTGATCTTATCCGGCACTGCCAAAGTGACTATTCAGGATAAAACCTTATTGCTGACGGAAAACCAATCGACCTTTATTCCGATTGGCCATCAGCACACGTTAGAAAATCCAGGCAAGATTCCGTTAGAGCTGCTGGAAATTCAGTCAGGCTCCTATCTGGGCGATGACGATTTAATTCTGATTAAAGAACAATTTGCAAGTAAGTAAGGACAGACGAGATCATGGCAGCATTGACCTGTTTTAAAGCTTATGACATTCGCGGTGAGCTTGGCGCGGAATTAAATGAAGAAATTGCATATCGTATTGGTCGCGCTTATGGCGAATTTTTAAAGCCGGAAACGATTGTTGTGGGCGGCGATGTTCGGCTGACCAGCGAAAGCCTGAAAATGGCCCTGGCCAATGGTTTAATGGATGCGGGTACCAATGTACTTGATATCGGCTTAAGCGGCACGGAAGAGATTTATTTCGCCACCTTCCATTTAGGCATTGATGGTGGCATCGAAGTGACGGCAAGCCATAATCCGATGAACTATAACGGCATGAAGCTGGTGCGTGAAGGTTCCCGTCCGATCAGTGGCGATACAGGCTTACGTGATGTTCAGCGTCTGGCTGAAGCTAACGATTTTGCGCCGGTCGATGCAGCTAAGCGTGGCAGCTATAAACAGATCTCGGTATTGGATGCCTATGTCGATCACCTGATGGGCTACATTGATCTGTCAAATTTCACCAAACCCATGACGCTGGTCATCAACTCGGGTAATGGCGCTGCCGGCCACGTTATCGATGAGATCGAAAAGCGCTTCCAGCTGGCGAATGCACCGGTCACCTTCGTTAAAGTTCACCATGAAGCGAATGGTCATTTCCCGAACGGTATTCCTAATCCCTTACTGCCAGAGTGCCGGAAAGATACCTCCGACGCGGTGAACGCGAACAAAGCCGACATGGGCATCGCATTTGATGGCGACTTTGATCGCTGCTTCCTGTTTGACGAGAACGCAGAGTTCATCGAAGGGTATTACATTGTTGGCCTGCTGGCCGAAGCCTTCCTCAAAAAAGAGCCTGGCGCGAAGATCATTCACGATCCCCGTTTGACCTGGAACACCATCGACGTCGTCACCAAAGCAGGTGGCATACCTGTTATGTCTAAAACAGGTCATGCGTTTATTAAAGAGCGCATGCGTGAAGAAGATGCGGTGTACGGCGGCGAAATGAGCGCACACCATTACTTCCGTGATTTTGCCTATTGCGATAGCGGAATGATTCCGTGGCTGCTGGTAGCAGAGTTGCTAGCGGTGAAAGGAATGACGCTGTCTGAACTGGTTTCGGAACGTATGAAAGCGTTTCCGTGCAGTGGCGAGATTAACTATAAAGTTAATGATGCAAAAAAAATTCTTGAAAATTTAAAAAGTGAATTTGGACTGGATGCTTTTAAATCAGATACTATTGATGGCTTGAGCTTTGAATTTACTGATTGGAGATTCAATGTTAGAACATCAAATACTGAGCCATTACTAAGATTGAACGTTGAATCAAGATCAAATGATGGTTTAGTGAAAGAAAAGCTTGAGGCTATCTCTTATTTAATTAAGGCGCAGGAATGAATCTATCTCTTTTTAAATCCTTATGGGGTTATCGTGGGTTCGTTTTAGGTAATGTTAAGCGAGAATTTCAAGCGAAATATCAAAACTCACTATTAGGTGCGCTGTGGAATATACTTAACCCACTATCCATGATAGTGGTTTACACAGTTATATTTTCTCAAGTGATGCATTCGAGGATGCCTGGAGTTACTAATAGCTTTGGCTATAGCATTTACCTTTGCTCCGGTATTTTGACTTGGGGACTTTTCGCTGAAGTCGTCGGTAGAGGCCAGAATGTATTCCTTGAATATGCTAATCTACTTAAAAAAATTAGCTTTCCGCGCTTATGTTTGCCAGTGACAATTATATGTAATGCTTTATTAAACTTCTCAATAGTTTTTAGCTTATTTACACTATTTTTGTTGGTTTCTGGCAACTTTCCGGGGTTGAGTTATTTTTACTTAATTCCAGTGCTTTTAGTATTAATGGTCTTTGCAATTGGCTTGGGTATCACATTAGGTGTATTGAATGTTTTTTTTCGAGATGTTGGGCAATTTTTCGGAATAGCTCTCCAGTTTTGGTTCTGGCTAACTCCGATCATATATCCTGCAGACATATTGCCTGCTAAGGCTCAGCAATACCTATCATACAATCCCATGTATGGAGTAATTACTGCAGCGCAGAATATTCTGGTCAAAAGCGAATCGCCTCAACTGCACCAGTTAATACCTACGTTATTTATCGGGATTATTCTATGCGTTATTGGCTTGAAGTTGTTTCGCAAGCATTCCGGTGAAATGGTGGATGAATTGTAATGGGTAAGATAACAGTTAATAATGTTGGAAAAGCATATAAGCAGTATCCTACAAGGTGGAGTCGTTTAGCGGAATGGTTTCTACCAGGTAAAAGAAAACGCCATAAGCTAAAATGGGTATTAGAAAATATTTCCTTCGAGGTCCATCCTGGAGAAGCGCTGGGTATTATAGGGATTAACGGCGCAGGTAAAAGCACACTTCTAAAAATGATTACTGGTACCACGCAACCAACTACTGGAAAAATTAGTTTAGAAGGTAGGGTTGCAGCTATGCTGGAATTAGGGATGGGATTCCATCCAGATTTTACAGGTAGACAAAATGTAATTATGTCTGGACAGCTTTTAGGATTTAGTCTTGAAGAAATTTATCAGCTGATGCCGGGGATAGAGGAGTTTGCAGAGATCGGAGCATATATAGATCAGCCTGTTCGAGTGTATTCGAGCGGGATGCAAATGAGACTAGCTTTTTCAGTCGCTACAGCTGTTAGACCAGATATTCTTATTGTTGATGAAGCACTCTCTGTTGGTGATGCTTATTTTCAGCATAAAAGCTTCAATAGAATCAGAGAATTCAGTCGTGCAGGCACGACTCTCCTTATAGTTTCGCATGATAAACAATCCATCCAGAGTATTTGTGATAAAGCCATCTTATTAAACAGGGGCAAGCTGGAGATGGAAGGAGATCCTGAGTCTGTAATGGATTACTATAATGCTCTGCTGGCTGATAAACAGAATCAGAAAATAGAACAAGTTGAGCTTGCTAATGGTAGTATCCAAACTGTATCGGGCAGTGGAGAAGCAACTGTCAAAGATATTCGGATATTAAATCAGAAAGGAGACAGCATTGAATTTATCGATGTAGGTGAAGCTGTTACACTCAAAATAACAGTGGTTGTTAATGAAAATCTGCCGAGACTTGTGTTGGGTTACGGTATTAAAGACAGACTGGGACAAGTAATATACGGAACCAATACTGACTTAAAAAAACAAGCCATAATTGAGGCCAAAAAAGGGTCAGAGTATGTGTTTAACATTAGATTTAACGCTAACTTAGGTCCTGGTAGCTACTCAATTCAAACAGCATTAGTCAGTACGGATACTCACTTAGTTAACAATTACGAGTGGCGAGACTTGGCGATGGTTTTTAACATCATTAACATTAATAAACCACACTTTGCCGGATGCGCATGGATTGATCCAGATATAGAGATAAATTGAAATGCCGATAGTAAGTTTCGCTCAAAACTTTGAAGACGTGATGTTGTGGCGTTCTTTAAAAGATATAACTAATGGATTCTATATTGATATTGGTGCTAATGACCCGCTAATCGATTCTGTTACCAATCTTTTTTACCTAAATGGATGGAGTGGGATAAATATAGAACCACTCAAAAAACATTACGATGCATTAGTTGAAAATAGAGAACGAGATATAAATCTGAACTGTGCTATATCAAATTGCACAAGCGAATTAGATATTTGGGAATCTGATATTAGAGGGTGGGCGACACTGGATAAAAGTGTTGTCGAGCAACATGAGTTAAATGGATTTAAGGGCGTTTGGAGAAAAACGCCAGTAAAAACTCTTAAACAAACAATCGAAGAATCGTTGCCAGCTAATATTACTGATATACATTTTCTAAAAATTGATGTTGAAGGAGTTGAAGAGCAAGTCGTAATGAGTAACGATTGGTCAAAGTATCGACCCTGGATTCTTGTTATTGAATCGACAGCACCAAACTCACAAAATGAAAGTCATACTAGTTGGGAAGAGATATTGCTTGCTAACGATTATATATTTTCATACTTTGATGGTTTGAATAGATTTTATATTAGCAAAGAGCATGAGGAATTACTTCCTAATTTTAAAAACCCACCTAATGTTTTTGACGAATTTATTACTTATGCTGAACATTTGAATAAAGAAGTTATCGCGGAGCTTCAAGATAATCTTCAAGTAATGAATGACGAGGTTAGCTCTCTAAATGAGCTTTTAGTAGACAAGAATGAAGAGTTACGTATTTTTTTGGATGAAAATATGATCTTGAAAAATAAATTGAGTGAAGTTTACAGCAGTCACTCATGGAAGCTAACATCTCCTTTTAGACGTGTTTCAGCATTTTTAAGAAGGAAATAAATATAATGAAAAACATCCTTTTTTTGAGCACTTATCCATTTGCCAAACCAAGACATGGCGGTCAGATCAGACTTAGCCAGTTAGTCAAGAAGTTCGAGCGAAATGGTTGGAAGACCAGGTCCATCGCAGTATATGAGGAAGAAAGTTTTTTGGGTGACGAGCTTGGTCCCTATGATATCCCGTTTCCTGTTGATTCCTTATTTAGATCTTACAAGGGAAGACACGTCCCACTAATTAATGATCTTTTAACTGGCGCATATGCTACTTCAGATGAAGGAGGGTTCAGTAAAATTTTAGCTAACCTCCCGACAGAAATTGACGTAATTCACGTTGAACAATGTTGGCTCTGGAATCTGGTCGAAAAAATAAAGAGCATTCCAAAATATAAAAAAGCGATCGTGGTTTTTGGTTCTCAAAACATAGAGTTTTTATTAAAGAATGATATATTAGAACAATATAATATTGCAGACCGAGACGATGTAATCGAAGACATCAAGCATCTGGAAATGAGAGCCGTACATGAAGCAGATGTAGTAGCTGCGGTGACAAAAAATGATGTTAAGTCTATGCAAGGTTGGGGCCGGGAATCCATTACGTTAGCAGCAAATGGTATTGAACCATGGAAAACGGATACCTTGACCAGTAAATGGGAAAGTAAATTACCTAAATCCCCATGGATGCTCTATGTTGCCAGTGCTCATCCACCTAACTTTACCAGTTTTAATAAAATTATTGGGGATAGTTTAGCTTGTATTCCGCCAGATAGTAAGCTTGTTATTGCTGGTAGTGTTTGTGAACATATTTATAAAGAAGTTTTAAAATCGAAATGGGCTAGCATTAATATCAGCCGTCTTGAGTTTTTGTATGTGTTAGATGATGATGACTTAGCGGAAGTTAAGAATAGAGCACATGCATATTTTTTACCTATTGAACATGGTGGTGGTTCAAATCTCAAAACCGCTGAAGCTCTTTACTCAGGCAAGCCAGTAATAGGCACTCTATCAGCTTTTAGAGGTTTCGAAGAATTTTGTGATAGCTCTCGTATCAATATTATTAATAATCCTGAAGAATTCTTTTCAGGAACCAGGCAAATTTTGACGAGAAGTTCACCAATTTTAGATTCCAAAGAGCTTTCCAGCTTAGAAAAGTTAACATGGGACAAAACATTGGATAGTTTGATTCTCGAGGTGGAAAAAGAATATGAGGCTAGTCTAAATGCATAATACTTGGATTGATGTCACAACAATTTTAGGATGGCATAGATCTGCTGTTGGTATTGTCAGAACAGAAGTTGAATGCGCCACGTATGCCCTAAAGATGAATTCATCAGCCTCTATTAAATTCTGCGCATATAATCCATCAAAAGGTTATTATGAGGTAGAGAAAGGAGTTGTCGAAGAAACAATCAAGCGGATAAATGGACATATTAAAAAGAAAGAAACTTTAATTGCTCAGCCCGGACCGTCAACAATTAATTATAAAGCAAAATTCAAAAGTTTCATTCTTAATTTAATTCGTAAGTTACCAACGAGCTTACAGAGAAGAGTTTTAAACTACCTTCTGCCACGGCGTATTGCGGCTAGTAGTTTGTTAGCTTCTTTAAGATATGCAAAGTTAGCTTTGCAGCAGTTGTTAAAACCTAATGCAACTCCCGTAAACGTCCAGCAGCTAGGACATAGGGCTTCTGATAATGTGAATTCACCTTTTAGCCAGGGTGATGAATACATATCAATGGGACTGGATTGGGATCAAAAAGATTTTCAGTATTTATATAGATTAAAAAAAGAGCTCAATCTTAAAGTTAAGCTTTTCTGTTACGATGTGATTCCTGTAAAATTACCTCATCTTTGTGTGGGGGACGTTGCTGGAAAATTTTCACATTATTTTTCCGATGTTGCCTGGTGTGCCGATGAAATATTTTGTATTTCTAAATGCTCCAGGGATGATTTGAAAGAATTGTTAGAGCAACTTGGAACGCCTATTCCAAGGTTAACTATCGTTAAGTTAGGTTGTGAAATTAGTGAAGTTGATACGCAACCAGAAATCTCTAATGAAGTACAATTTTTATTGGGCAAGAAATATTTATTATTTGTTTCGACGATTGAAAGAAGAAAGAATCATGAGGTATTATACAAAGCCTATACAAGACTAGTGGATAGCAAGGTCCATGATCTGCCATTACTTGTATTTGTTGGCATGCCTGGTTGGGGTATGAATGATTTTATTACCGATTTGAATCTGGATCCAAGGGTGAAAGGTAATATTATTCAATTGAATAATGTTTCCGATCCAGAATTAACACTGCTCTATAAAAATTGTTGGTTTACAGTTTATCCGTCATTATATGAAGGTTGGGGATTGCCTGTTGCTGAGAGTTTAGCGTTTGGAAAATACTGCCTGGCTTCTTCAGCAGCATCTATCCCAGAAATCGCTGGGGATTTGCTCGATTATGTGGATCCCTGGGATGTGCCTGCATGGTCAAATAATATTAAGTATCTTATTGAAAATCCGGATGTTATAAGGCAGAAAGAGTTAAGAATCAGTAAGGAATATAGTTCAACCAAATGGTCTGATACTGCTGAATCTATATTAGTAAAGTAAAACTGTATTTATGTTTAACCAAAAAAAGTGGAATTTCTTATGAGTAACAAGGTTGCAATCGTAACTGGTATCACTGGACAAGATGGTGCTTATCTTGCAGAGCTTCTCTTACAGAAAAATTATACAGTTTATGGCACATATCGTCGTACTAGCTCCGTGAATTTCTGGCGTATTGAAGAGTTGGGAATTAAAAACAACCCAAGCTTGCATCTGATCGAATATGATTTGACTGATCTATCAGCAAGTATTCGCCTTCTTCAAACTAGCGGTGCAACTGAAGTTTACAACTTAGCTGCTCAGAGCTTTGTTGGTGTCTCATTCGAACAACCATTGACGACTGCCGAAATAACAGGTGTAGGCCCTGTAAATTTGCTTGAAGCCATCCGAATCGTTAATCCATCAATTCGGTTCTATCAGGCTTCTACGTCCGAAATGTTTGGGAAAGTTCAGGCTATCCCTCAAAAAGAAGACACACCATTCTATCCAAGAAGCCCATATGGCGTGGCTAAGTTGTATGCGCACTGGATGACGATTAACTACCGTGAAAGCTATAACATTTTTGCTTCAAGCGGAATTTTGTTTAACCATGAATCCCCGCTGCGTGGTCAAGAATTTGTTACTCGCAAAATCACTGATTCAGTTGCAAAAATCAAACTTGGTAAGCTTGATGTACTTGAACTGGGCAACCTTGATGCGAAACGCGACTGGGGCTTTGCTAAAGAGTATGTAGAAGGAATGTGGTTGATGCTTCAGGCAGATGAACCGGATACCTTTGTACTTGCTACCAACCGAACAGAAACTGTACGTGACTTCGTATCGATGGCATTTAAAGCTGCTGGTATTGAATTACGTTTCGAAGGTAAAGACGAACAGGAAGTGGCAATTGACGTGGCAACAAATAAAGTTGTTGTAAAAGTGAATCCAAAATTCTACCGTCCAGCCGAAGTTGAATTACTGATCGGTAATCCCCAGCGTGCTAAGGATATTCTTGGATGGGAACCTAAAACTACTCTTGAAGAGTTATGTGCTATGATGGTTAAAGAAGACCTTCGCCGTAACGAACAAGGATTCTCTTTCTAATATGACTAATGGCAAAAAAGCATTGATCACCGGGATCAAGGGCTTTACCGGCCATTATATGGCAGCGGAACTTTCCGCTGCTGGATATGATGTTTATGGCCTGGGTTCAGCTTCCTCGGATAATATCGATAACTATTTTCAAGTAGATCTCACAGATAATATTCAAGTTAAAAACGCAGTAGATTGTATAAGTCCCGATGTGGTCATTCATTTGGCAGCAATTGCTTTTGTTGGTCACTCAAATCCGAACGCATTCTATGATGTCAACCTTTCCGGCACGCGCAACTTGCTATCTGCGTTAACAGAAACAAAGAAAAAGCCCGAAGCCGTATTAGTGGCAAGTAGCGCAAACGTTTATGGAAATAATATTGCTGGTAAGCTTAATGAATCAACGCTTCCGAATCCTGCCAATGATTATGCCGTTAGCAAACTCGCTATGGAATACATGGCTAACCTGTTTAAAGATAAGTTGCCACTAATTATTACCCGTCCTTTTAACTATACAGGAGTAGGGCAAGCTGAGAATTTTTTAATTCCTAAAATTGTCAAACATTTCCGCGAACGTAAAGACGTTATTGAACTTGGTAATATAGATGTATGGCGTGACTTCTCAGATGTACGATATTTAGTTAAATGCTATGCTGAATTACTAAAGTGTAAAGCTTTTGGGGAAGTGGTCAATGTTGCTACTGGAGAGATGCATTCACTTAGAGATGTTATTAGCCTTTGTGAAGATATTACCGGTCACTCCATAACCATTGAGGTAAATCCTGGTTTTGTTAGACCAAATGAAATCAAAGAGTTGTGCGGTGATATTTCGTTGCTGAATAGTCTGATTGGCCATGAAATGCAAAAAGTACCACTTAGGGAAACTCTGAAATGGATGCTGGAAACAAAAAGCTAGAGGTTGTTTTCTCGACGGATTGCATAAAATACCCTTTAACGGGTATCGGGCGTTATGCTTTTGAACTGGCGAAACAACTTCAGCAACGGGAAGATAAACTTTCACTTACTTTTTTGCATGGAACAAGAATAAGAGATTCATTGGCGGTTGCGAGTGAATCTTCGCAATCCGTTCAGTCGCTTAAGCGAGAGTTACAAAAAAGCAAAATAGTTAGTGAAGTTTATCGCCTTGTTTTTCCTCATTTAAAGTCCCGGGCACTTAAAAAATTCAAAGAATACATTTACCATAGTCCTAATTATTATCTCCCTCCGCGTGTTAAAAATTGCGTTGCGACTTTTCACGATCTGTCAGTATTTCATTGGCCACAGTTCCATCCTGCTGGGAGAGTACATCTCATGCAGAAAGAGTTGCGTAACACTGTAAAGCGTGCTTCGGTATTGATAACGGATTCGTATTATACAAAAAATGAGTTGATGGAATTTTTTTCGTTGGATGAGAAGAAAATTTCAGTTGCACCATTGGCGTGTAATCACCAATTTCATTCGCGAACTCAAGAGGATGTTCACGCAGTATTGGATAAGTATCATTTAAAATGGCGTCGCTTCTTTCTTTATACTGGTACAATCGAACCCAGAAAAAATATTTTAACGCTTCTACGTGCATATGATCGCTTGTCATTACAAGAGAAGAACAATTTCCCGCTCGTTATTAGCGGATATAAAGGCTGGGAAAATGAAGAGCTCTTTCGTCTTTTTGATAAAGGCGAGCGGGAAGGCTGGTTGAAATATTTAGGCTTTGTGCCAGGTAACGATTTACCCATGCTCTTTAGCGCTGCTAACAGTTTCCTCTTTCCTTCGATTTATGAAGGGTTTGGATTACCAGTTTTGGAGGCTATGTCATCTGGCACTCCCGTTATTTGTTCAAATGCAACGTCATTACCTGAAGTTGTTGGAGATGCCGCGCTAATGCATGAACCGGAAGACATAGAATTGCTCACGCATTATCTGAAAATGATGATTAATGATGAGGAGTTGAAACAGAAAATGATCCAGGTTGGTCTTAGTCAAGCCCAAAATTATTCGTGGTCATTCTGTGCCGATAAAACGATAGAAGCGTATGATCAGGTTTCTAAATTAATATGATAAAAGTCCTTCACTGCTATAAAACATATTACCCGGATACTTTTGGTGGGATTGAGCAAGTTATTTATCAGCTCGCTGAAGGCGGTGTGAAAGAAAATATCCAATCAACGGTTTTTACGCATAGTCCTGATTTTGATGATGCTATTTCAATGTTGGATCATCATACTATTCATCGTGTTAAAACATTATTTGAGTATGCTTCTACGCCAATTTCATTTACTGCTATTGCTGAGTTTAAAAAGCTAGCAACACAGGCAGACATTATTCATTATCATTTTCCCTATCCGTTTATGGATGTCCTGCATTTCTCAAATTTTACAAAAAAGCCATCGATCGTAAGCTATCATTCCGATATTGTTAAACAAAAGGCTTTGCTAAAACTTTATACACCATTGATGAATAGGTTCCTTTCCAGTGTAGATTGCATTGTTGCTGCATCACCAAATTATGTCGAAAGTAGCCCGATTCTGCAAAAATTTAAAGATAAAGTTAAGGTCATTCCCTATGGTCTGAATGAAAGTTTTTATCAAAACAATGATCCCCAGGTATTAGAAAAGTGGTCCCAGCGATTCCCTAACGGCTTTTTTCTTTTCATTGGGACTTTTCGTTACTATAAAGGGCTTCACATACTCATCGATGCTGTCGCTGGTAGTGATTATCCTGTTGTCATTGTTGGTGCGGGACCCATCGAATCTGAACTGAAAGCGCAAGCCCAGTCGTTGGGTATCGACAATATTCATTTCCTTGGTGCATTACAGGATGACGATAAATCTGCGTTATTACAGCTTTGCACTTGCTTAGTTTTTCCTTCACATCTTCGTTCTGAAGCTTTTGGTATTTCTTTGCTTGAAGGGGCTTTGTACTCAAAACCACTGATTTCAAGCGAAATTGGAACCGGTACTACTTTCATCAATATTGACGGTCTTACCGGTCTGGTTGTCCCGCCTTCAGACCCCAGGGCTTTACGCAAAGCTATGGATGAGATCTGGTTCAACCCAGAGAAGGCTCATACCTTTGGCCAGGCTGCTCAACAACGATTCGAAAAACTTTTTACAGCGGACAAGATGATTGAAAGTTATGCAGGCTTGTATATGTCCCTGTTAAATAAGTAAATTTCATCACTCGCTGCATTTCTTAAAAAGCATCAATAATTACCTCTTATCACCTCTCATGAGTTAACATATTGGTCACTTACTGAATGGTGTTACTGGTAACACCTAGCGAGACCACAGACAGGAGTATGTAATGTCCAAGCAACAGATCGGCGTTGTAGGTATGGCAGTGATGGGGCGTAACCTTGCTCTTAACATCGAAAGCCGCGGTTACACAGTCTCAATCTTTAACCGTTCACGTGAAAAGACTGATGAAGTTATCGCTGAAAATCAGGGCAAAAAACTTGCTCCTTATTACTCCGTGGAAGAGTTTGTCGAGTCGTTAGAAAAACCCCGCCGCATCCTTCTGATGGTACAGGCAGGTGAAGCGACAGACAAAACCATCGCTTCACTGACGCCACACCTTGATAAGGGCGACATCCTGATTGATGGTGGTAACACCTTCTATAAAGACACTATCCGTCGTAATAAAGAACTGTCTGATCAGGGCTTCAACTTCATCGGCACCGGTGTCTCCGGCGGTGAAGAGGGCGCACTGAAAGGCCCGTCGATCATGCCTGGCGGTCAGAAAGAAGCGTATGAACTGGTAGCGCCAATTCTGGATAAAATTGCTGCGCGTGCAGAAGACGGTGAAGCCTGCGTTACTTACATCGGTCCGGACGGTGCTGGTCACTATGTGAAGATGGTGCACAACGGTATCGAGTATGGCGATATGCAGCTGATTGCAGAAGCATACGCTTTACTGAAAGGCGCACTCGGTCTGAACAACGAAGAGCTGGCTAAAACCTTCACTGACTGGAACAACGGTGAGCTGAGTAGCTACCTGATCGACATCACCAAAGATATCTTCACCAAGAAAGATGAAGACGGTAAATACCTGGTTGATGTGATTCTGGATGAGGCAGCCAACAAAGGTACCGGTAAATGGACCAGCCAGAGCTCCCTGGACCTTGGCGAGCCACTTTCTCTGATCACTGAGTCAGTATTCGCTCGTTACCTCTCTTCACTCAAGTCACAGCGTGTTGCAGCTTCTAAAGTGCTGACTGGCCCTCAGGCGCAAGCCTTCACCGGTGACAAAGCTGAGTTCATTGAGAAAGTGCGCCGTGCACTGTATCTGGGTAAGATCGTTTCTTATGCTCAGGGCTTCTCTCAGCTGCGTGCGGCTTCAGAAGAGAACAACTGGGATCTGCATTACGGTGAAATCGCGAAGATCTTCCGTGCTGGTTGCATCATCCGTGCACAGTTCCTGCAGAAAATTACTGATGCTTATGCGACCAATGCTAGCATCGCTAACCTGTTGCTGGATCCCTACTTCAAAAACATCGCAGATGAATATCAGCAGGCGCTGCGTGATGTTGTCTCTTATGCCATCCAGAACGGTATTCCAACGCCAACCTTCTCAGCGGCAATTGCATACTACGATAGCTATCGCTCAGAAGTGCTGCCTGCCAACCTGATTCAGGCGCAGCGCGACTACTTTGGTGCGCACACTTATAAGCGTATTGATAAAGACGGTGTGTTCCATACTGAATGGCTAGTTTGATCATTTATCTTTAGTAAAAAATCCCAGCTTGCTGGGATTTTTTGTTTTCTTTTATTATTCAATTAAATTATCTCGGGATTTAAAAAGTGAAACTTATTATTCAAATGCCATGTTTCAATGAGGCTGGAACTTTAGCAATTGCTTTGGCAGCGTTACCCCGTCATGTCAAGGGGTTTGATAAAGTCGAATGGCTTATAATTGATGATGGCAGTACGGACAATACTGTTGAAGTCGCTAAGGAATGCGGTGTTGATCATATTGTTCAACATATGGGTAATAAAGGATTAGCAGTAGCTTTTATGACGGGTATAGATAACTGTCTAAAATTAGGTGCTGATGTAATAATTAACACTGATGCAGATAATCAATACAATGCTGATAATATTCCTGATTTAGTAACTCCAATTCTTGAAAAAAAAGCTGAAATGGTTATCGGTGCCAGACCAATAGCAACCATTGAACATTTTTCACCTGCAAAAAAGTTTCTGCAAAAATTGGGTAGTTGGGTTGTAAGGGGAGCAAGTAAAACAAATATTCCTGACGCACCTAGTGGGTTTCGAGCAATAAGCCGAAGCGCCGCACAGAAATTGATCGTTTTTAGCGAATATACTTACACATTAGAAACCATAATTCAGGCGGGACAAAAAGATATTTCAATCTGCTCTGTACCTGTTGACGTTAATGATGACCTTCGCCCATCAAGGCTAGTAAAAAGTATTCCCTCATATATTCAAAGAAGTATATTTACTATTATAAGAATATTTGTCATCTATAGACCATTCAGATTCTTTTTAACAATCGGTTCTTTATTGATGTCAGTCGGGGTTTTGATTAGTATAAGATATTTATATTTTTACTTTTTCCGTGATGGTGAAGGGCATATTCAGTCGCTGATTCTTTCCGCCATTTTAATCATGATGGGATTCCAAACGATATTAGTCTCATTTTTGGCTGATTTGTTATCCGCCAACCGAAAATTATTAGAAGATATTCGTGTTAAGACAAATAAGATATTACATGATGAAAAAGAGTGATTCGGTATTGTATTAGGGTGTGGATGAGATGAACGGTAAAATACCTGTAAACAATAGCACAAGTGTAAGTGCTAATAAAAAAAATTACGCAAAAGCGTTGAATTTTATTGGTGGCCTTATTGCAATACTGAGCATTATCTTTGTAGCATTGCGTTTGAATAGCTATCTTACAAGTGAGAGCTTGTCGTTTTTTAATTTGAAGCATGTTCTCATTGTGTTGATACTGGTTGTTCTTTATGGACTTGGTAGTCTATTGTTAGGATGCGCCTGGAAAAACATTTTGGCAATGTCTGGTTCTGAGAAAAAGCTTAAGTGGGCAGTTTCAACTTATGGTCTAGCCCAAATTGGAAAATATATACCTGGCAATATATTTCATTTGGCAGGCCGTCAGGCATTAGGTTTGAAAGATGGCGTATCAGGAGTAGCCCTTGCTAAGTCCACTGTTTGGGAGCTTGGTTTGTTAGCAATAAGTGGAGCAGTTTTTCTGATAATTGCAGCCCCCGCTTATTTTAATCTTCCTGAAATAGCGACAGTATTATCTTTACCTGTTTTTTTAGTAACAACAGTCGTTTTCTATTACTTTTTATCTGTTTTTTTTAATGAGTTGTTAGGTAAAGCTTTTATACAACAAGTTATATTTCTAACCTTGTCAGGATTTATCTTTTATTTCCTTATTTGCATTGTAAGTGAACAGGGTTTTCTTGATTTTAGTAAAATGCATTCCCTCTTTTTCGTGCCTGCAGCCTTTGTTACAGCCTGGTTAATAGGATTGGTCACCCCTGGAGCTCCGGCAGGTATGGGGATTAGAGAGGTTGTGCTTATTTACTTATTGGGCGGATTATACGATAAGGATATTATAATTTTAACAGTATTGATCTCCAGGATAGTCACTGTGTTAGGTGATGTGTTTTTTTATGCTATTTCTTTTTATATTCGGAGAATCAACTAAGATGATGGTTGGTGAGGTTAAATTCTCTTCTGGGAATTTTGTTTTCTGTGCCATATGCTTATTATTGGCATTAATAATCAACAATGTTATACCTTTTTTATCACTGCCTACAATGGGACAGGCACTGTGGGCTATGGGTTATGCGAAATCTCTATCTAACGAAGGTTTTTTCAATTTATATGCTTATGATATAGGGTTCCCACACCCTGCCGCTATCGCATTTGGATTATCCGCTGTTTTACCATTAAGTTGGTTAATTAAGTTCGGCATTTTGCCCGAGGCTGCTTATAGCTTAGTTTTTGCTTTATATATTGGCTTGGCATTCTTAGGATGCTATAAAATCAGTAGGTTATTTCATGCAAGCCAAAATATTGCATCTATTTTTTCATTGCTTTGGCTTATCACACCAGTTATCGGACGCCACTCGGGCTATTCGATGTTGATGCTTGGAATAGCTCTCATTCCATTTTATTGTTGGATAACCTATGTTTTCTTTCAGGCATCTGAATATGATTTCAGACAGCTTTCATTAAAGTTTTTAGCCTTTCTAAGTTCTGTAATTATATCCGTTTTTATGGATGGCTATACTTTTATCATGTTTGCGGTAGCAGCATCTGCAATAGCTTTATTCTCATTCCTTCAATCAGCCAATAAAAAATCATTCTTTCTCAAGAAATTAATTGGCTATTTAGTGGCTTTTTGCTGTGCTTACCTTCTTTATTCCTGTTTCATAGGGAAAAGTTCATATCAGCCAGAGTCTTTAGATTTTTTTAGAGGTTGGGGGTTAGATTTAAGCTTTTTGTTTATTCCTACTCAAGGTGTGTTTTGGTTTTATGATCTATTAGCTTTGTCGAAACATCGAACAGCATCACAATTTTTTGGTGATGCCTCAGTATGGAATACGAGCTTTATTTTGCCATTTTTATTGTTAGGTGTAATTGGATGGTATCAAAACAAGAGAAAAAGTATCTGGTTTTATTGTGTTTTTATTTTGGGTGTTTTTTCTGTTTATATGGCACTAGGACCATCGATAAAGCTTTTCTCATTTAAACCTGATGATTACATCGCGCCATCTGATATGGCTAATACTATGCTAATGCCTGAGAAGTATGCATTAGCTCCAACTGGTAATTCTTTTATATCGCAATACCCTCCTGGCTTCAATGTTATGCGCGCCTCATATAGGTGGATCGCTTTGGCATCCTTTTGCTTTTGGGTTCTAACTTTAAGTATGTTGGTAAGAGTAAGTAAAATGAGGCAATATATATTTTCAATTTTACTGGTCGCTCTATTTCTCCCTCATTTATCTAAGGCATGGAACTATGGAAGAGCTAATTTTTTATCCGTAGCGGATATTAACAAGAAAATGGTCGACAATCTTAAAATTGATATCGATCGTTCGTCTCGAGTGGCATTCATTCCATGGAATAATGATTTCTTTGCTAATTATTTAGCGCCTTATTCTAATTTCAAAACCTTTAATATTGGTGGTGATAAGAATTTAGATGTGGCTAAATTGCATTGGCCGCCGGTTATGCTCAATCTACAAGGAGCAGTTTCTGACGCTCAAATTCCTTATATAACTCAGTTGTTATTAAATAAAGACGTTGATTATATCATAATTCCTTTTGTTAACATGTTATGGTCTGCCCATTATTGGGAATGCCCTGAGGATACACTACTGCCTTTATCATCAGAAAAGCGGATTTCACTTAAAAATGATCTGGATTTCAAGTGTCCCGCTGTTATAAAAAAGAATTATTCGTCTTTAATTTATAAATTAGATGAGATTCCATTCTTCAATGTTAAAGAAAGAGATTACTATGCTGTTATTAGTTTAGATGAAAAGAAATATACCGAATATCTTAACTCCGAAAACATCCATTATCCTTTTGTTATAAATGATACAGATTTCAATCTTGACTTTGTACTTGATGATGGATGGTATTATAG
>NZ_NHZE01000177.1:0-288 GCF_002207995.1 Pantoea sp. VS1 | reverse complement strand
GCTGCAGCGGCGCGGTGCTGTTGTAGTGCGGGTGTTCCAGGTTGTAATCGAGATCCGGATGGTCAAGCTGCGCCACCGCGAACGACTGGCTGAACATCGAGGCCCGGTCGGTCCAGAACTTCTGCCAGCGCAGGAAGGTAGCCGTATTCTCCGCCGACGGATGCAGGATGGCGTTGTTCAGCGCCTCCTTCGTGTAGCCTTTCAGCACGTCAGCCTGCTCGCTGGGTGACAGCCGGCTGAAGTCCGGCACCTGCGGCGCGGGCTGAGGCTTCGGCGCAGGGGGATCGG
>NZ_NHZE01000176.1:0-335 GCF_002207995.1 Pantoea sp. VS1 | reverse complement strand
CCCGCCCCGGTGGTACCGGTCACCGCAATGTTGGCGTTGGTGGTGCCGTTCTTTTTGCTGAACATATCAAAAAAAGCCAGTTGCCCCCGGTAGGTGGGCAGCGGGCTGCCGAAGGGAGACATCTGCCGTTCTGCGACCACCGGCATCAGGTTCACCGCGTTAAAGCTTTTGCAGCGCAGGGTCGCCCCCATGTGCCGCATGTCGTCCCACAGCCCCTCCTGCATCAGGAACGGCAGCGTGGTGAGCCAGTTGCGCAGCTGCTGATAGCGGGGCGCCGACATTTCCAGTTCGTTCTTGCGGAACACGTTGATGGCCGCGTCCTCGCACTTCTGCTG
>NZ_NHZE01000175.1:0-1739 GCF_002207995.1 Pantoea sp. VS1 | reverse complement strand
TTCTGGAACACCACGGTCACGGCGTTGCCGGCACCGATATCAATCACCGGGTGGTACTGCTCGGCGCGCTTAATCCAGTACTGGCTCAGCGTGTCCGCCGCCTTGCTGGCGCCGCCGCCGAAGCCCTGTTTAAGAATGTCACCGGCACCGACCGAGGCACTTGCACCGAGTCCTACCGTCGGCGTGGCGGCAGACTTGATGCCCTCACCGAAGCCCGACAGCAGGCCGGCCGCGCCGGCGTTGGCAATGATGGCGCCGTTACGCATCACCGGCTTACCGCGGATGCCTACCTTGCCCTGGAAGGACACGTGACCGTCGAACGGCATGTCGATATGCTTGCCGTTCTTCAGGATGCAGCTGATGTTTTTGGTGCGCACCTCGCCGCGCTCGCTGGAGATGTCGCCGTACATCTCTCCGGTGACGCGGCACTGGTCCATGTTCCAGGTCTTGCCGTTGGGCATGGAGACGTCACCAAGCAGGGTAATGACCACCGGCGAGGTATTCTGCTGACCGGTCACGCTGGCGTTGGCGTCAGCGCCCTCAATCATTACCGCCTCGGAGAAGGAGCCGGAGGGTATCCAGGGGAGCTTCGTCTTTTTGTCGGTGAGTGACGCGTAGGTAAAGGTGTCGCGGCTCAGGCCGCCCGGACGCACCGTGCCGGCGCCGGGGTAGAACCCCTGCCCCTGCGCGGGCCAGAACTGACTGCCCTGTCCGGCAGCCGGTCCCCCGCCGGGATTACTGATGCTCCACTGCGCCGGGCCGGACGGCCCGCCGGAAACCGGACCGCTGGCGGGGGGAGTGCCCTGGCCGGATGACGGGGTCTGCGCCGGCGGCTTTTCCGCCTGGCTCTGCAGCTTGTCCAGCGCCGTGCCAATCTGCTCCAGCTTGCGACTCAGCGCGTCGTTCTGCGCGCTGACCGTGGCGGACAGCGTGGACAGGTCCTTCTCAAGCGTTGCTGTTTTATTCTGCTGCTGCGCCAGCACCGACTCGGACACCGCGCCGGTAAAGCGGCTGTTCACGAGCCCCGTGCCGGTGAGGTCGGCCGCCTTCGCCGGGGGCGGATTCTTCAGGGCGGCCAGGTGCTGTGAATACGCCCAGATGCCGCCGCCCAGCGCGAGCATGACCCCGGCGGCCACGCCGGCAATCATCCACTGGCGGCGGCGCGTGGCGGTATTGATGTTGCTCATGACCCGCCCTCCGCGTCAGTGGAGAAAATCACCCACACTAAGCCCTCGCCGTTTGCATACAGGGTGCGGGTTGACAGCATCACCGCCCGCACGCCCTTCTGCCAGAACTGCTTTTCGCTGAGCGCCCGCGTCACGTAGCCGGCGTTTTTCATGCGGTAGCGCACCACCCGCAGGTGCGAGCCGGCAAGCTGGCGCTCAGGCGTCAGCAGCACGCCCGCGGGCGGGTTATACGCCGGCGCGCGTGAGGCCTTTATCTCGGTGTAGCTCTCCGGCACGTCACCGTTCACGACGCTGCGGGCAACGCTCACCAGCGCCTTCTGGAAGGGCTGGCTTTCCTCCCACGCCTTCGCATCCGGGTTGGGCCTGAGCGGCACGCCGGCCGGAATGAGGTGCAGCGTGCGGCCGTTGCCGGGTTTCGGTGAGACGTCAATGGAGACGCCGACGCCCCCGGCGGTTTCCAGGAACAGGGTGAAGTCCTGCCCGGTCAGCGGCGTGATAAGCAGCGCGCCGTCGGCGGTGGTGGCCTTCGTGTAGGCGTTATCCGGACCGGTC
>NZ_NHZE01000174.1:0-635 GCF_002207995.1 Pantoea sp. VS1 | reverse complement strand
TGCTTACACTTAAGAATGTTAAAATTTATTCCTCTGATAAAGATTAAGTATATATATAAGCCAGACTCCAACTCTTATGCATGGTCAAAACTGAGTGTAAAATAGCACCCCCTCGTTTTAAAGGTAAAAAAAACATCACTGCCGGTTTATAAATAATGAATTCCTTTTCCCATGTCACCTTCAGCCAAAAATTGATAAAGATTTAAAAAATCGTAAAGTACACAAAGCATTTTTGATAAATTTTTTTCATCATCATCATTTAGGAATCAGGGATAAACTTCAGAAAACCTTACGCTTATCACTTGACAGCACATCGACTCATAAAGCATCTTGTTGATTTAATTGACTTAAATTAACCAACTAAAGAAATAACTTTACTTAAATAAAAAAATCAATAAAATTATAATTATCTTTTGGCCCTGATGAATACACAGGCTTAGTCTCTGTTTAATCTTACTAGACATCACATTCAAATTTCTTCGGCATTTTTATTTAAGGATATCTCATATGGTCTGTGAAAAGACATCGGTTTCAGACAACAATGTGAATACTATTACAGAAATCATAATTAACCAATATACACATAATACTATATGGTTAGCAATCTTAGGCATTCTTGCGGTCTTCATTATAGG
>NZ_NHZE01000173.1:0-284 GCF_002207995.1 Pantoea sp. VS1 | reverse complement strand
CACGGTTTCAGGTTCTGTTTCACTCCCCTCGCCGGGGTTCTTTTCGCCTTTCCCTCACGGTACTGGTTCACTATCGGTCAGTCAGGAGTATTTAGCCTTGGAGGATGGTCCCCCCATGTTCAGACAGGATACCACGTGTCCCGCCCTACTCGTCGGACTCACAGCTCATGCATCTTCGTGTACGGGGCTGTCACCCGGTATCGCGCGACTTTCCAGACGCTTCCACTGATGCACAAGCTGATTCAGGTCCTGGGCTGCTCCCCGTTCGCTCGCCGCTACTGGGG
>NZ_NHZE01000172.1:0-388 GCF_002207995.1 Pantoea sp. VS1 | reverse complement strand
AGCATACGCTGGCCGCGATTCATTATCTGACCGGGCTGAACGGCTCGAAAAAACGCATCCTGGACGATGCGCCTGAACAAATTATTACCGGCCCCTGGAAACGCCTGGTGTACGATGCGGAGGGCCGGATACAGCGAGCCGGATACTCGCTTTGTCTGCTGGAGCGCCTTCAGGATGCACTGCGCCGACGGGACATCTGGCTCGAAAACAGCGATCGCTGGGGAAATCCCCGCGAGAAGCTGTTGCAGGGGGAAGAATGGCAGGCTCAGCGGGTTCCCGTCTGCCGGGCGCTGGGACATCCCACCGATGGACATAAAGGCGTGCAACAGCTGGCGGTCCAGCTGGATGAAACCTGGAAAGCCGTCGCATCCCGCTTTGAAGGAAATGC
>NZ_NHZE01000171.1:0-1184 GCF_002207995.1 Pantoea sp. VS1 | reverse complement strand
GTGTCCAATCAGAAAATCTGCCAGGACATTGCCGGCGAGAGCAACATTTTCTCTGACTGGGCGGCGTCCCGTCAGGGCTGCACGGTGGGCGGGCAGGGTGACAGCGTCACCAGTCGCGCCTCGGATAAAGATAAAGACCAGGTGCTGAAAAACAAAAACCTCATCTGGGATGCGCTGGGCCGCAATCACCTGTTCGACGGCAACCGTCAGCTGAAAGAGCTGGTGATGAGCGTGGTGGGCTCCATCATTTTCAACAAGGACGGGCAGGTTACCATCCTGACTCCGCTGGTTGATAACCGCGACATCATCACCGTGCTGATGCGCGGTGGTACCGCGAAGATTTACGGCTGCGACGAGCAGGACCTCTGCCTCGGTCCGACCGTTACCAGCGTGACGGTCAGCAGCGACGTGGCGCTGGTCACCCAGGTGCGCAACCTGATGATTTCCATCGACAGCAAGCTCAGCGCCGACACCGGCCTGTCGGACAGGGAAAAGGGGTTCATTAACACCACCTCGGTGCCGGTGCTCAAGTATCTGACCAACTCCCGCAGCATGGGCATGAGCCCGACCTACCTGATTCAGGTAGCGGACTTCATCGCGCAGGACATGATGATCCAGTACCTGCAGGAGCTGGTGAAGCAGGCGAGCCAGTCGCTGGCGGGTAAAAACTTCCCGGAGCAGGCCGCCGGCGAGCTGCGTAACAACGTGATGACCGCGACCTCGCTGCTGGCGCAGATGAAGCTGCAGTCGACCGCCGACCAGAATGCGCTGGACGGCATCGATCGCAACATGCAGTACCTGCAGCAGCAGGTGTCGACCATTATCTCAACGTCCTATCAGGGCAACTATCAGTGGGGGACCGGCAATGACTGATTTTACGGCGCCGGACATGAACGCAGCGTCCTGGCAGGGCAATGCACAGCGGGGTATCCGTCATGACTGAAGTCTGGACCATTTACGGCGGTGACATGTGGCGGCAGGTGTTCAACGGCGTCGTCACCGTCATCGGCGCCGGCACCTTTACCACCCTGCTGCGCATCGTCGGCCTGTTTGGCGTGCTGGGGGTGGTGGTGTCGTTTGTGAAAACCCGCAACCCGATGGTGTTTCTGTACTGGCTGGCGGTATTCATGTTCATCACCTCCGCGCTGCTGGTACCGAAGCGCAGCGTGCAGATCCACGACATC
>NZ_NHZE01000170.1:0-819 GCF_002207995.1 Pantoea sp. VS1 | reverse complement strand
GTACAGCTGCGGGCTGAGACCGTGCAGTTTTTGTTGGCCATCAGCGTGCTGCAGTTGCCGGTTGAGCTGACCGGCACGATATAGGCGTCCGAGTACTGCCAGCAGGAGGCGCTCTGCGTAAAGTCTTTGCCGTTCTGATTTACCGTCCGGCTCCCGCCCGGCTCGGTACACACCGTACCTGCCGTGCCGGTAGCCTTTGATTTATCGAAGCCGCAGGACTCACTCCAGACAACCTGTGAGCTGGTCGTGTCACGCTCCGCAGACATTGGAAGTGTTACGCGCAAAACCAGATTGCCCTTTTCAAGTTGATTTTTCAGGCCATCGCGCCCTTCGTCATAGTGTCCATCCGTGTCGTAATGGACGAACAATGACACAACCTGGCCTTTAGAAACGTGCTGCGGACTGATCGAGAACCCGCCTGAATAGTTGTATTTTGTTGTTACCGAGTTGCCTAAAGTATGGAAGCTATAGCCCAGACGACTACCGTGATAATCCGGCGATCTGGGATACCTGAATTCCCATGTACCGCTCGTTAACGTACCGTCATCAGGGGCAGTGAAGTCATACCGAATCCAGTAGTCTGCTTCGTAGTTGGCCGTTGAATTACGAGCATCAAGTACCAGTTCAGTGGTGTAAGTCTCCTTTGATCCTGTGACCTGAATGCTGCCGGTCCGTGCACACGTCTGCACCTGTGCCACATCCCGGTCGCAGCTGTAGTTCTCAAACACCGACTTTGACACCACTTTGGTGGTGCACTGCTGGTTCGTGCCGTCCACGATGGAGCCGCTGTTCGCCTCGGCGTTTTTGCCGTTCTGGATA
>NZ_NHZE01000169.1:0-2802 GCF_002207995.1 Pantoea sp. VS1 | reverse complement strand
TTTGTCACGCCGGTGAAAAGCGTCAATTCAGGGCCTAACAGAAAATATTTTGGTTCCGGACGTGGTATCACCTGGTACAACTTCGTCTCTGATCAGTACTCCGGATTCCACGGCATCGTTATCCCCGGCACATTACGAGATTCCATTTTTGTGCTGGAAGGCCTTCTGGAGCAGCAGACAGGGCTGAATCCGGTTGAGATCATGACGGACACAGCCGGTACCAGCGACATTATTTTTGGCCTCTTCTGGCTGCTGGGATACCAGTTTTCCCCCCGGCTTGCCGATGCCGGTGAAGCGGTATTCTGGCGGGTGGATAAATCGGCAAATTACGGTGCACTGGACGAACTGGCACGTGGTTGTGCCGATCTGTCGAAAGCCGAGGATCAGTGGGATGAGATGATGCGAACGGCCGGTTCGCTGAAACTCGGCACCATTCATGCTTCAGAACTCATTCGCTCTTTGCTGAAAAGCTCGCGCCCATCAGGTCTGGCACAGGCGATCATGGAAGTGGGACGCGTTAACAAGACGCTGTACCTTCTTAGTTATATTGATGATGAAGATTATCGTCGGCGGATCCTGACCCAGCTCAACCGGGGAGAAGGCCGCCATGCTGTGGCGCGGGCGATCTGCTACGGGCAGCGCGGTGAGATCAGAAAGCGCTATCGTGAAGGGCAGGAAGATCAACTCGGTGCACTGGGCCTGGTCACTAACGCAGTGGTACTGTGGAACACGCTTTATATGCAGGAAGCCCTGAGCTGGATGCGCAGTAATGGAGAAGAAACCGGGGTTGAAGATATCGTCCGGTTATCCCCACTGATACATGGACATATCAATATGCTGGGGCATTATACGTTCACGCTACCGGAGGATATTTTAAAAGGAGAAATGAGAGCGTTAAATTTCAATATAAACAATGAACTACCTTCTTAGCGTACGTTTTCGTTCCATTGGCCCTCAAACCCCAGAAACGCGATCGCTTGCTCTGCCAGGCGACAAGGGGGAGTGACCGGGTAGCTGCGATAACTGCCAACAAATGCGGGGCCACGGCAATCCCCGCATTTGTTGGCTTATTAATGTTTTGAAGTAACCGGCGAAATTTCGTCCTGCTCACCGTATAGAACAATCCCGGACGTGTCGATTTGATTTTCCAACTGACGCAGGTCATAAGCGCTCTGAAGACGTAGCCAGAACTCAGGTGTACTTCCCAGCGCTGCGGCAATACGAATTGCCAGTGGTGGAGTTAACGCTGTTTTACCGGCAAGAAACCGCGATACTGTAGCGGGTGTTACTCCGATATTGAGTGCAAAGCGACGACCACTAACGCCCATGTCCTCTAAATCTCTGGCAATAATCTCCCCTGGATGGGATATTTTAAACTGTCTCATTAGTGATAATCCTCATAATTCAAAACGTAAGCATCACCGTTAATGAACTGAAAAGTAATGCGCCAGTTGGCCCGGACAGTAATAGACCAGTAACCTTCGCGATCTCCTTTCAGCGGGTGAAGTTTATAGATTTGACGGTTTAACTCGCCTATTTCATTTGCCGCATCAATAGCCTGTAAACGGTCGTTAATCCTCTCGGCATCCTGCGGCGGTACACCAGAAGTAATGCCTTTTTCAAAAAGTTGCTTCAGCCCTTTATGCTTGAATGATTTTATCATCGCCCGGTCCGTGTTACATAATGTGTAATAGCATACAACGACGTTACACTTCGTGCAATACTAATGATTGCATTAACCAATTGCCATTTGAATGAGTTCGGCAATAGCTTTTTGCAACAGATAACTTACTGATTTCTTTCGCTGCTTAACGGCATTGCACAAACGTTCGTTTATGCGTCGTGATGAGGTGAAGAAAAGTTAGCAGTTATCGCAGTTACCCGGTCACTGCCCCGGGACGGGCTGCGCACGGCTCTCCGGCCACTGGCGCGTCGTACTGGATTACGGAAATAGAGGTTACTGGTTGATGGTGTATGTGTTAATGATTATCATTAGCGTTTAACTCGCTTGTTTCAGGGAGGATGTTATGAAAACAGTTGCCAAATTCGCAGCCGTTATGGTGATTGCAGCTGGTCTGGGAGCATGGGCAGTGCTGACAGACATTAACCGGGGCCTCAGTGCCGACAGGCAGGCGTGTTTCACGCTGAATGCCGATGAAGTCGCTCATGCCGTGATCGCCGATGTCATCCGCCCGGATAACCGGACCTTTGCTGATCAGCACCTGACTGCCGATGATGTGCACATAAAAATGGAAACGATGCAGATTGGGCCAACCAGCGCTCATGTTCTTTTTACAACCAGCAAACATCCGGACGTGGAATGGGCCGGTATGCCACGTTGTGCTGACCTGAAGGATGTCGAATACGGGGTTTGAGGGCCAATGGAACGAAAACGTACGTTAAGAAGGTAATTCTTTGTTTATATTTAAATTTAATGCTCTCAGTTCTCCATTCAAAGTTCGTCTAGTGCACCGTAATTTGCCGATTTATCGACCCGCCAGAATACCGCTTCCCCGGCATCGGCAAGCCGGGGGAAAACTGGTATCCCAGCAGCCAGAAGAGGCCAAAAATAATGTCGCTGGTACCGGCTGTGTCTGTCATGATCTCAACCGGATTCAGCCCTGTCTGCTGCTCCAGAAGGCCTTCCAGCACGAAAATGGAATCACGTAATGTTCCGGGAACAACGATGCCGTGGAATCCGGAGTACTGATCAGAGACGAAGTTGTACCAGGTGATACCACGTCCGGAACCAAAATATTTTCTGTTAGGCCCTGAATTGACGCTTTTCACCGGCGTGACAAA